>CALVHJ010000012.1 GCA_944327425.1 uncultured Bacilli bacterium | reverse complement strand
CATACAAACTAGAACAAATAAAGGAGACTATCAATGAATGAAGAAACATATTATCAAGAAATAGAACATCTAATCAAAAGACAAGAAATAAATAAACGAGTAAGAACATTAGAAGGAAATAATGATATGGTAACAACCTACTGGCATATAGGTAAACTACTGGTTGAAGCCCAAGGTGGAGAATTAAGGGCAAAATATGGTAATGAGCTTATCAAAAAATGGTCCATTAAATTAACAGAACAATACGGAAAAGGATATGATTATACAAATCTGTCAAGATTTCGTAGGCTTTACTTATGTTTTCCAATACTTGGGCCAGTGGCCCAAGTATCATGGACAAACATTGTCAAAATTATACCAATAAAAGATGAAAACAAAAGAAACTATTATGTTAATCTTTGTATTGCCAACAATTTATCAAAAAGAGAATTAATAAAAGAAATAAAAACTAACTCTTATGAAAGATTAGTTAATAAACCTGAGAAAATAGATATTATTACTACCTCAAAATATACTATTACCACCAACATGAAAGACCCAATTATTATTGAAGTAGATAAAGAAATAATTTCCGAGCAAGATTTAGAATTAAGTATTCTTGCTAATCTAGATTTTTTCTTTAAGCAATTAGGTGAAGGCTTTTTATATGCGGGTCATCAATATAAAATAAGTGATGGCAATAAAAATTACTTTATAGATATACTTTTATTTAATGTTAAACTAAATTGTTACATTGTTGTTGAATTAAAACTTCGTTATCTAAAAAAAGAAGATAAAGCCCAAATGGAATATTACATGAAATTAGTAGATGAACAATTTAGAGAACCATATCACAACAAAACAATAGGAATAATTATTACCAAAGAAAGTGATAAGTTAATTGTTAACTTCATTAAAAGTGAAGAAATAATGCCAAACTTTGAATTAATTATTATCAACAAACGCTAAAAAAGTAAGTTCGCCCAACTTACTTTAACAACTCCTCTGCTACTTTATTTATAGGACCAGCCCCAATAGTAATAACGATATCATCTTTTTTAACATGTTCCTTTAAATATTCAACTATTTTCTTATAAGTAGGAATATGTATAACATTAGAATTTTTCTCTTTAATAAGTTTTACTAAATCGCTTTCTTTTACATTCCAAATATTTTCTTCTCTAGCTGGATATATATCACATATAATTACATGATCAAACTTACTTAATACATCAGCAAAAGCTTGTAAATGTTCATAAGTTCTACTATAAGTATGAGACTGGAATACTGCCCAAGATTCATTATGGCTAACAGATAAACTAGAATTATAAGTAGACATAATTTCCGTTGGATGATGAGCAAAATCATCAAATACATGAGCTCCCATATATTCTCCAAGATATTCAAATCTTCTTCCCACACCACTAAATTCTTTTAAAGCTTTTTTAATTATCTTTTTATCAATATTATAATTAATACCAATACCAATTGTAGCTAAAGCATTTAAGACATTATGTGTGCCCAAAATACCAAGTGAAAAAGTATCATAATATAGATCTTTATAATAAACATCAAACTCTGGAAAACCCAACTTTGAATATTTAATATTTCTAGCTTCTAAAATTGCTTTATTATTAACCCCATAACTTATCGCTTTTCTATTAAAAGTATCTAAACTTTTAACATGTTCATCATCATTATTAAAAACAACACATCCATTATCAGGAAGTAATCCCACATACTTTTGAAAAGATTTAACTACGTTATCTACTGTTTTAAAATAATCTAAATGATCATTATCAATATTAAGAATAACCTCACTAGTTGGATGAAAATGCAAAAATGAATCAACATATTCACAAGCTTCTAATATAAAATATTTTTTATCACCAATATAATAATTACCATTTATTCTTTTTAAAGAAGCCCCAATATTAATAGTTGGATTAAGTCCAGCTTCTAAAAAGACGGAAGCTATCATACTAGTTGTTGTACTCTTACCATGCGTTCCACTAATACAAATCAAATTTTCATACTCTTTCGTATATTCTCCTAAAAATAGGGCTCTGTCCACCGCTTCAATCCCAAATTCTTTTGCATACGCTAACTCAGGATCATCATCACTTATCGCTGCTGTGTAAATAACTAAGTCAGCCCATTTAACTAAATCAGTACTATGGCCAATGACAACATTTATACCAATACTTTCTAAATACTTAGTATTAAAAGATTCTTGCATATCACTTCCTGTAACTATTTTACCATCATTTTTAAGCATAGCGGCTATTGCATACATACTAGCTCCACCAATACCTATCATATGAATATTTTTATATTCTTTTAGTTCTTTCTTCATCCATTTCACCTCAAAACTTTATTATATTATATACTCTAAATCACACTTTAAGCAATAAAATTCTTTTTTTTTATTAAAAACAATGTTATAATTATGTTGGTAAATTTTAAATAATAATTTTTTTAATATATTTGGAGGAGTTTATGAAGATTATAAGATATATGTTATTAGCTTTTATAATTTGTTTAATACCAATTAATACCATGGCACTAACTTTAAATAATAACGAAAAAACTTATAAAGTAGAGTTAATTGATAGAGAAGGTTCATTTGGCGAAGGGGGTAGTGGCTCTTTTGGTGGAGATGCTGATCCTATTGATCCTGATGCTCCCGAAGTCATTGAAAATTTTTGTTCTGAAACTGTATTAGGAGCCTTTACAACTATTGGTTGGGTATTTTATATAGCCAAAATAGTTATACCCATAGTTATAATAATATTTGGTTGCATTGATTTAGGAAAAGCTGTTATATCCAGTAAAGATGATGAAATAAAAAAATCTGTTAAAACTTTAGTTATGCGAGCTATAGCGGGCGTTATAATCTTTTTTATCCCCACAGTTTTAACCTTTATTGTTGGGTTAATTGATAATGATGACACTGTAGGTGATTTTGCTGACTGTACAAACTGCATGCTTGATCCCACTGGTTCAAAGTGCCGAAGCTTAGGGGGCTACTAATATGAAGAAGATAATAGTATTTGTTTTAACTTTTTTTGCTTCTTGTTTAGTTGTTAATGCTGATGAATTACATCAAATAACTTGTAAATATGAAAATAATGGTGCCCAAATTGAAGCAAGATATGGCTACAATGAAGAAAATGGTCCATATTTATCGAAATTAGTTTATACAGGCCGAAGCGGAGGAACTCTTTTTAACTTTGATGCGAGTGATAGAAGTTGGTATGATGGTATAAGTAATGCTTTTTCGGCTTATCAAAATAAAAGCTATTGGTTATTAAAACCGGTAGTTGAAGATTTTTATAAAAATATGTATAGTGGAACTGATGCCATTACTCAAGGTTATAATACCCATGATTTTTTTGAAGATCATTATAACTATTATTTTGAATTAGAAAGTGATAGTACGATGAACTCAGCTTTATGTCCAACTAATTTTTACTATAGTGAGGATACAAAAAGCTTTTATGCTTGTGGAACTGTTGTTTCAACTGACTGGTGTCCGGCAATCGAAAGATATGTAGAAGCAAATGAGGGAAGTGTAACCAAATTTACTAAAACAACAAGCATTCATACGAGTAATGGAAGTGGTGATAACAATGTGGAAGATGCTTATATTGAAAATGAGCAACAACTGGAAGAAGCAAGACAATTAGAAGAAGAATATTGTTCAACTGAATATATTGCTGAACACGGTAGTAGTGATTGTACTAATATAAGAAATGAAATAGACACATTAGAAGGAAATAAAGAAGATATAGCAAACCAAGCTGGAGATATGGGAATTTCTGAAAACGAATTAGACGCTGCTTATTCTAGTTTTAAAAATAATTTAGAATGGGAAGAGGGTGGCTGTGCTAGTTATTTAGGACATATAGATGATCCTAATGCTCCGGCCTATTACTTAAAATTTGCTTTTAATTTCATAAAATATGCCGCTATAGTTTTATTATTTGTTTTCACGATTGTCGAATTTGCCAAAGCAGTTGCATCAAGTAAAGATGATGCTATTAAAAAGGCTAGTCAAAACACTGTAAAAAGATTAATTATTGCTGTTATAATATTCTTTTTACCACTATTAATTGACTTTGTTTTTGATATTTTAGGTATTGTAGAAACAGATCCAACATGTAATATAATTAATGCCAATATAAATAGATAGGAGGTATATAAATGGCCGATATAATTCAAGCTTTAGTATCAATATTACTTTTTCTAGACTCACTTATATACTCTCTTATAAATTGGGTTTATCAAATAATATTGATATTATGTCAAGTAGATATCTTAAATAATACTTTTGAAGTACAGGGATTAATAAATAGACTATATGTTATTATAGGCGTAGTAGTCTTGTTTGTTGTAGCATATTCTCTTTTAAGATCCATGGTTAATCCTGATGATGCAATAAAAGGTAAAAAATCTCCAGTAACAATTATTAGAGATGTTTTAATATCCATAGTTGCTATAGCCCTAGTTCCCACTATATTTAGTGTAGCTAGTCGTTTTCAAAATGCAATACTATTAGAAAATACTATTGGTAAAATTATTTTAGGAGATACTATAAATGCTGGAGATGCAACATATGACTCAGATGAAACCGTTAGAAATGGTGGTATGGAAATAGCATCTAATGTTTTACGAGCCTTTTTACATCCGGTCTATTCTGAATGTAATTTAGTAGGATCTGAATATGATTGTTCAAATGTTAAAGTTAACACTATGGGAGTAGGCATACCATTTATCTTTTCTATACCAGTAGCTAGTGATAATTATGATGATATTTGGCAAGAAATATATGATAGTGGTAATTTCTTAAATATAACTATTTTTAGTTATAGTATTGCTCATGATGGTAATATAACATATTATTATTTAATATCAACCTTAGTAGGAGCATTCGTTTTATTAGTCTTACTTTCCTATTGTATTGATATTGCTATCAGAACAATTAAATTAGCCGTATACCAGTTAATTGCTCCTTTACCAATACTAGCACGTATAGCTCCAGGTGAACAGGGAAGTAAAATATTTAGTAACTGGTTAAAAGCTACTATATCTACATACTTAGAAGTGTTTATTAGGCTAGCTATACTATTCTTTGCTGTCCTAATGGTTAAATTAGTAGTCCAAAATCTTCCAACATTATTAATAGGAGGAGGATTTATAAGTGGTAATGCCGGTTTTACAGTTTACTTATTTGCTCAATTGTTCTTAATAGTAGGTATTATTCTCTTTGTAAAACAAGCTCCTGGTTTAATCAAAGAAATAACTGGACTTGATGGTGGTAAGTATAATGTGTTTGGAAGTGCTATGAGAGCAGCTGCTTCAATAGGTGCTTTAACAACAGGTACTGTAAGAGGATTCACAAATATAGCCGACGCAAAAGATCCGGCTTCAATAGTTAGAGGTTTAAGAAATGCCGTTACTGGTGGTGCTAAAAGTTTTATGGGTGCTGCTCAAGGAGAATACAAAGGATTAAGAGATGTTAGAAAAAATGCTAATGAATCAGTAAATAGAGTAATTGATAAACAAAGACGAAAAGAATCAGAAAGATTAGCTAAACAAGAAGAATTAAGAGATTATCAAGAACGTCATCCAAGAGAAGCAGATCAACCACGTATTTTATATCAAATTTCATCTAGAGCCGGTCAAAAAGCAGAAAGTACTGGCAAAAGGATAATAGATTGGGCTACATCTGGTGGTTTAGAAGCACTACGTCAAAAAAGAGATCAAGTTGCATCAGTTCAAAAAGCAATGGCAGATGTTTGGTCAATAGCTAACAAAGAAGTTCAAAGTAGTCACGAGAAATTTTATAATGAACAAGGAATAAGATTAGATGAATTACAGAATAATGTTGAATTTTATACAGCTCAATTATCATCGGTTAAAGCTGATGAAGCATTAACTAATAGATATTCTGAATTACAAGGTCAATTAATAAATGAAACAGATCCATTACAACAAGGAATAATAAGAAATCAAATGGCTAGGATAAAAGAACAAATTGATGTAGATATTGATAATAAAAGAAAAGAGGCTAATAAAAAATTACAAGAAGCCCAAGAAGAATTAAGAGAGGGAGAAAAATGGGCTACTCAATTAGTCATAGATGCAACCGCTGCTGAAAAGAATGGACAAAAAATAATGATTAATGGCGTTCCATGGACAGTTGAAACTGTTGGTGGTTTATCAGCTCAAATATCTAAAGCCGACAATATGTTAAAACAAAATGCTTCACTAATGCCAGAAGACTTACCTACTGATGAAATAACAATTATTACAAACCCAGATGGTACTACTGATTCTGTCAGAAAAAGAAAATACAAAGATTATCGCAACAAAATTGGAAATACAGTGGAACAATTGGATTCAGATATTTCAGCATATGTTGAAAGACAGGAAAAAAAGAAAGAGAATTAGGCCATGTTAGCAGATATTAAAACAGAATGTAAGAAAATAGAAGAATTAAGAGATAAGTTAATAGAAATGTTAAGCACTTGCGAGCAATATATATCTTCAAATTTAAATGAATTCTATGATGAAACAGGAATAAGCTTGCAAGAGATAGACAATTATATTTTATATTTAAAAAGTAACTTATTAGAACCAGGGAATAAAGATAAATTGCTAGAATTCCAAAGAAAGTTAAAAAAAGCAATAAAACGAGCGGCTAATTTACATATATTACTAGCTAGTAAACATTTACAAGGAAAAAAAGTAGATTTAACTTCAAAAGGAAAAATTATAGTTTCTAATTATGATGTTCCATATATAAATGGCTTATTTGAAAAGATAATCGATGTTCAAAAGTACTATAAGGCAAATTTAAGCTATATTCCCGAACATATGCGTTTTAAAAGTTTTGATAAGTTAAATTATTTATTATATTCTAAACAATTAAATTTATTAGCAGATGAATATACTAGAAAAATTGCTGATATTGAATCTAGAAGATTATTTAAAGAATAATGAATTTCATTCTTTTAATTCATCAAATTCTAATAGTTCAATTGAATTAAAAGAAATAGGGAAGGAAGATGAAGTAATGAAAAAGGCAATAAGATTAAAATGATGAAGAATTACAAGATGAATATGATAAAATAACTGATATTGAGTATTATACTTTAGAAAAAGGCCGTAAAGAAGGTCATGAAAATCTACTTCCTTCTTGAAATGAATATGTCTATAAAAGATATTGTTAATGCAACCGGATTATCCCAAGAAGAAATAGAAAGTTTAAAATAGAGAAAAGTAATTCTCTATTTTTTAAAATATTACCACTATCCCTTTAAAAATAAATATGATATAATAATTAAGTAGAAAAATAGGAGGTAATAAACTTGAATAATTATTTAATCCCTGCTAATTCTAAAAAATCCCAATTAATATTAGGTTTTTTTACTGGAGTAGACTTAATTTTATTTGGTTCTGGTGTAGGTGTAACTTTAATATTACTTTTAGTTATTCAAAGTACTAATGTTGGTATAATGCTACTAATATTAGCCCCAGCTTTAATAACCGGCTTTCTTGTTATGCCCATACCATATTATCATAACGTATTGCAATTTATAGTTAATGTGTATACATATTTAAGCTCAAGAAAAAGATATTATTGGAAAGGATGGTGTTATAATGTCGAAGAGTAGTTCCCCTTTTACTGAAGACTGGTTACCAATAAAACAAATTTTAAATGGAATGATCCAATTAGATAGTGGTGAATATGTTACCGGAGTAAAAGTACATCCAAGAAACATATTTATTGTTGATCAAGGGCTTCAAAATGCCATAATTGGTAATTTAAGAAATTTTTATAATTCAATTAGTTTTGAATTTTGGCTAATTATTGCTGATCGTCCTGTCGATATTGGTTTGTACTTATCAAATTTACAAATATTATACAATAATTCTGATAGTCCTATTGGCAAAAAGTTAATTATGGAAGATATAAATAAAGCTAATATGTTTATGAGTGCCGAATATAACGTTGTAGATACAGAATATTTTATTCTTTTCAAAGAAAAAAGAATGGAATTAGTTCAAAAAAAGCTTCATACTTTAATTAGTGGTTTAGCTAACTCTGGTCTTAATTCCAACCAAGTATCAAACGATGATTTAAGAATGATTTTGGATAATTTCTTAAACGGTGGTGTACACACAACATTTGGGACGGTGATGAGCTAATGGCAAAAATAAAAAGTGAAATTGCTCCAAAAGGAATGGAGTTTAAACCAACAGAATTTACTTTAGGTGGTAAATATTGTACTATAATGACTATTATATCTTATCCCAAAAGCGTTTATGTAGGATATTTATCTGATATAACTAGTATAAGTGGCGTAAAAGTATCAATCAAACATATTCCTATTGAATTTAGTACTTTGCAAAAGATGTTAAACAAAGAAATAGCTGATTTAAAAAGCCGCTATCAAAGTGAAAGAGATAAAACCGTTCAAGAGCGTATTCGTCAAGACTACGAATCATTAGAACAGTTTATTTCTATGCTTGCTGCTACTCAAGCCCGAATCTTTGATTTTCAAATGCATGTCATGATTATGGCTGATTCTAAAGAAGATTTAGAGCTAAAAAAAATGCAAGTAAGAACTTACTTAGATGCTTTAGGTATGAGGGGAATATCATTAATGTTTGAACAGGAAAAGGTACTAAAATCTATTATTCCTATATTCCCTGAACAAGACATTGAAGCTAGAATAGGAACTCCAATTCCTTCTATTACTGTAGCAGCTATGTATCCATTTGTTTTCGATAGTATTAAAGACCCAGGTAATGCCACTTTATTTGGTGTAGATTTTTCTGGCGGTGTAGTTTTATTTAACCAATTTTTATATCAAATCAAAAAAGAAAATAATCGAAATAATGCTAATATAATTTTACTTGGTACCAGTGGTTCAGGTAAATCAACTGCTGCCAAACTCTTATTAAGAACTCATATACGTAATGGCTATAAAGTTGTCTGTATTGATCCTGAAGGGGAATTAGAAGATATGGCTCGTTCTTTAGGAGGCGATTTCCTAGATTTAGGAAAAGGCGGCGACTTTGGTATGATTAACCCTTTAGAAGTAGTTGTAGATGCCGATGAAGAAGAAATAGCTCAAGGCCTTGGATATACCATCTTAACAAGAACTCTACAACAATTAAAAGCCTTTATGAAATATTTATATCCTGATATTGAAGAAGATGTTTTAACTATGTTTAGTGAAATAGTTCAAGACACCTATAAAAGATATAAAATAGATTTTGACACCGATTTCACCAGAATCACCAGTGCTGATTATCCCACTTTTGATGATGTATATGCTACCATCAAAGGAAGACTTTTATCAATGCCAGATCAAACTCGGGAAAAAGATGTTATTGAACGTTTGGAATTAAAAATTAGACCACTTACTAAAGAATTAAGATATTATTTTACTGGTCATACTACTTTAAGGTTTAATAGCGATTTTATTGTCTTTAATATAAGAGAGTTAATGAATAGTGATGAAAATATTAAAAACACTTTATTCTTCAACATTTTAAAATATGCTTGGGGTCTAACCTTAGATAAAGATATTAATACTGTTATGATGGTTGATGAAGCCCATGTACTATTATCGAGCAGGAATGAACTTGGTGCCGAATTTCTAGCTCAAATTCAAAGACGATCAAGAAAGTACAATACCGGAACTATTATTATTACGCAACAACCAACTGATTTTGCTGCTCCAAATATGATAGTTCATGGTAAAGCTATATTCGATAATGCCTCATACTATCTTGTAATGGGACTTCGTAAACAAGCGGTTGACGATCTAGCCAAACTAATAGATTTAAATGAGTCTGAAAAAGATAGTATAAAGTATTATAATCAAGGTGAAGCACTATTTATTTGTGGTAATAGAAGAATGCGTATTTCTGTAATAGTCACTCAAGAAGAATTAGATTCTTTTGGTTCCGGAGGTGGACTATAGGTAAAACAGAGGTAAAGGTAGAGTAAATCTACCTTTATTTGTAATTTCACTTAAAAAATATTTTGATTCTTGATTTTTACATAATATCATTATAACGAACCCTGATTAAAAATAATAAATGAGGAGGAATATTTTATGGAGAAAACAAATGCAAGAGATTTTCTAGGAAAAGAAGTTAATGTTCAAATTGATAGAGCGTTAGGCACAAAGCATCCAAAGCATGGCTTTATGTATATGCTTAATTATGGATTTATTACTAATACTATTAGTGGCGATGGAGAAGAACTTGATGCATACCTTGTTGGTATATTTGAACCGATTGAAAATTTTGAAGGAGAAGTAATAGCCATTATTCATAGAACAAATGATGATGATGATAAATTGGTAGTAGCACCTAAAGGTGTAAATTATAGTGATGATGCCATAAGGGCATTGACTGAATTTCAAGAAAGATTTTTTGAATCAATAATTATAAGAGAATAGTTTTTTTATCTTATAGGAAAATACACAAAATACCTACATGAATTAAAGTATAACTTCTTGAATGTCCATTTTATAATAGAAAAAAGTCAAGAGCAAAAACTCTTGGCTTTTATTAAGGTCCGGTAGGTCCTGTAGGCCCAGTCGGTCCAGTTGGTCCGGTTGGTCCGGTTGCTCCTGTAGCACCTGCGGCTCCAGTTGGTCCAGTCGGTCCAGTTGGTCCAGTTGGTCCAGTTGGTCCCGTAGCCCCTGCGGCTCCAGTTGGTCCAGTTGGTCCAGTTGGTCCCGTAGCCCCTGCAGCTCCAGTCGGTCCAGTTGGTCCCGTAGCTCCTGTAGCACCTGCAGCTCCAGCTGGTCCAGTTGGTCCCGTAGCTCCTGTAGCACCTGCGGCTCCTGTCGGTCCAGTTGGTCCAGTTGGTCCCGTAGCTCCTGTAGCACCTGCGGCTCCAGTTGGTCCAGTTGGTCCAGTTGCTCCTGTAGCCCCTGCAGCCCCAGTCGGTCCAGTTACCCCAGTCGGTCCCGTAGCTCCTTGAGGAATTGTAAGATTTAGAAAGAAATTAGGGGAAGTTCCTGTTATTGAAGCAGTGGCTGTAGAACCTGGAGCCCCAGTCGAAATAGTTCCGATACTTAATATTGGAGTAGTGGTAGCCCCAGTAGGACCGGTAGCTCCGGTCGGTCCCGTAGCCCCAGTCGGTCCTGTAGGACCTGTTGCTCCCGTACCAGATGGTCCTGTAGCCCCTGTCGCTCCAGTCGGACCTGTAGGACCAGTGACACCTGTTGCACCTGTCGGTCCAGTTGCTCCTGTAGCCCCAGTTGGTCCCGTAGGACCTGTAGCACCTCTAGGGATAGTGAACTCTAAAATCGCATTAGAAGAAGTTCCAACATTTATAACACTTGCTGCACTTCCCGGATCAGAAGTAGTAGTAGTGCTTACTGTTATTGTCGCTGCTGCTGGTCCCGTAGGCCCAGTAGGACCGGTTGGCCCAAAACAGCAACAACATCCTGAATTAGGATGATTTTTGTTATAACAGTCAATATATGCTTGAGCTCGCTTTAAATTATTATTATTCACTTTTTTTATTCTCCTTTCTTCTATATTATATGTAACACCAAACAAAAAATGGATGGCTATCGTTTAGTTTTTATAATTTAGATTTAATGTTACGATATATTATATGAAATAGGTATTTAATATGATAATAATAAATTAAAATACATATATTTAAATAGGTGATAAAAATGAATAAATATAAGGTATGTGTTTATGCAATATGCAAAAACGAAGAAAAATTTGTGAAGCGATGGGTAGAATCTATGAAAGAAGCTGACGAAATATATGTATTAGATACTGGTTCTACTGATAATACTGTTAACCTCCTAAAAGAACTAGGTGTAAATGTTTTAGTTGAGGTAATTAATCCTTGGCGATTTGATGTAGCCAGAAACAAATCATTAGAAATGCTTCCCTCTAATACAGATATTTGTGTATGTACCGATCTTGACGAAGTTTTTGAAAGTGGTTGGCGTGAAAAATTAGAAAACGTTTGGAATGAAAATGTAGATCGAGTTAGATACACTTATAACTGGAGTTTTGATGAATACGGTAAACCTGCTACTACATTCTTACAAAACAAGATACATGCGAAAAATGGTTACACATGGTACCATCCCGTTCATGAAATATTAAAATCTAAACCCAATGAAATAGAAGTATCATGTCCCGAAATTGTTTTAAATCATTATCCTGATAATGAAAAATCAAGAGGAAGTTATTTACCATTATTAGAACTAAGTGTAAAAGAAGATCCCCTTGATGATAGAAATATGCATTATTTAGGAAGAGAATACATGTATTATGGTCGTTGGAACGAAGGTATTGATACTTTAATTAAACATCTAAATTTGCCTTCTTCGGTATGGGATGCCGAAAGATGTGCCTCAATGCGTTTTATAGCAAGATGTTACATGGGACTTAATAGACCAAAAGAAGCTGAAATGTGGTACAAAAATGCTATTAAAGAAGCATCATATTTAAGAGAAGGATACGTGGAATTAGCTCAAATTTATCTAGATCAAAATAGATACGAAGAAGCTTATGAATTACTAGAATGTGCTTTTTTAATTAAAGAGAAAGCCCCAATTTACATTAATGAAGCTTTTGCTTGGAATGAATATATTTATGAATTAATGGGCCTAGTTTGTTATAATTTAAATCTTTATCCTAAAAGCCTATTATACATGAATAAAGCTTTAGAACTAGCCCCAGATAACAAACGAATTAAAAGCAATTGTGATATTATAAATAGTAAAATAAATTAAAAAAAGTAAAAAAAACATAAAAAAGGTATTTATTTTATAAGCAAAATATTGTACAATATTTTTAGTTAAAAAGTAAGGAGTGAATTTATGTTTTGTAGTAAGTGTGGTACTAAAAACGAATCCAATGCCAAATTTTGTGAAAAATGTGGTAATAAGCTAGAAGAAGAAAAAAAAGAAGCGAAGACTAAATCTAAATCAAATGAGTTTAAAGACAAGTTTAAAAAAATTCCCAAAAAAGTAAAAATAAGTATTCTAATTGCCATTGTTATTATTGTTGTAGCTATTATTGCCTTAGTAATACTTTTAAGTAACCCTGTTAAAAAAGTAGAAGATTATTTAACAAGTTATCATGATAATTATACATCTAATTATGGTAATAAAGAATTAGTTGAAATTGGTGATATTTTAGTAAAATACAAGGGAAATGAAGATAAGCTAGAAAGTATATCTAAACAAATAAATAATACAATTAATAATTGGGTAAAAAACTTTAATAAATCATATAAAGATGCCGATGAATTAGAAGAGGCATATGATAAATTATATGGTATCTTATCAGAAATAAACAAATACTTTGATGGTTTAGAATATGTTTTAACAGATGAGGATTATAATGATTATCTATATGAAATAACCTATCTATATCGTTCCAAAAGAAGTTACTTCTATGGTATAAATGCTTCAAGTGATTTAAGCAAATATAATTATTTTGCTGAGGTTATCGCTGATGATTCTTATTATAAAGAAGCTCAAGAATTTATTGATAATTACTTAAAGGAAGAATTAGATGATTTAAAATCTTCTGCTGATGAGCTAGTTACTTTAAGTGATAATGCTACTAACGAAGAAATATTAGAAGCATATATTTCTCAAATAGAGTTTTTAGAGGATAATAAATACAGTAATTCCATTGATTTAAGTGGAACCCAAACTTATCAAGAATTATATAATAATGCTGCTAGTAAAATTGTAGAATATACTAAAAAAGTAGCCGAAGAATTAGATACTAATTTAGAAACTAACGAAGTTATGAATTTAATTGAAGAATCAATGGATGCCCTCGATTATAATAGTGATGAATATGCGGAATTAGAAGAGTTAAAAACTAGCTATGAAGATAAATTACCTGATAGTTTAATAAGCAAATATTTAGTATCATCAACTTGGGGAACAAACCATTCTTCATATGGAACTACGATAGATGATCAAGAATATGATAGTTATGTAAGTTTTAGTTTTGAAGGAGAAACAGTAAGTCGAGTTTATCGCTTAAATAATGAATATAAAACTCTTAAAACAACCATTGTAAGAGGACCAAACTGGGATTCAGACTTTACTGGTGAAATTATAATTTATGGAGATGATAAAGAACTTTATCGTTCCGGAGAAATTACTAAAACCAATGAAATCAATGCTGAAATAAATTTAGATATTACTGGCGTTGATGATTTGAAAATAGAATTTGTTACAACTAGCGAACCAGACGGTTGGACAAGTTTCTATATTTACTTAGTTGAGCCATATTTATATAAATAGATAGAAGGAGTGTGAGTAAAATGGCTGAAGAAAAAAAAGAAACAACAAAGAAAAGTGCACCTAAGAAAAAAGTAGAAGTTGAAGAAGTAAAAGTAGAGAAAAGATTCTGTACTAAATGTGGTAAAGAATTAGCTGAAGGGGAGGAATGTAGTTGCAGTTCCAATGAACAAACAAATACTAATACAATTAATGGCGATGTAATAGTTAACACTTGTAAAGATATTTGGAATACTATTATAAACACCTTCAAAAAGCCACTATCAACCATAAAAGAAGAAGTGGCAAGTAAAGATACTAATAAAAGTATTATCCTTGTTATAGTATTAGCAATCTCTTTTGCCTTATATTTAATGGCGATAATGAGTAATGTTGAAAGTGGTCTTTCAGATGCTACATTTGGATTATCAAGTTCTGTGATAGGAATTAATTATTTCAAAGTATTTATTTATGGAATATTAATTTATGCATTAATGGCTATTATTCCTATCGTTTCAACTTTAATTGTTGCTAAAATAACAAGAAATAACGATTATAGTTTCAAAAAATCATTTAAACTATATATAATAAGTAACTCACCATTAGTACTAGCTTATTTAGGAATGGCTATTATTTATCTTATAAATGTTACTTTATTAAATGTTTTAGGATTAATTGCATTCTTAATAATAAGCATTGCTTGTTTCTTCAACTTCATAATTGGCTTTATTAAAGAAACAAATATTAGAGAAGATCGTCAAAGTTATGCTTTAACAAGTATTGTTGTCTTAAATATTGTCATTGCTATTGCTGCTATCTTAATTGTAGGTGGAAGCGTATTAGGTGATACTTATGATGCTATAACTGATCAAAATAATTATAACGATCGTTTTGATTGGTAGTGATTTAGGGTATTGTATATTATAAAAATATGTGATATACTTAAGAAGTAGAAGTTAATTAATATTAACTATCTACTTTCCATACCAAGCTATGTTTATTTTTATAAACATAGTTTTTTCTTACAAAATTATTTGCTTAAATCACTAAATAAAGGTATAATTAAATTGGGTGTTTAAATATGAATAAATATTATGGAATTATATTAACTTTTATTGCCGGATTATTCTTTTTAATTGGCGGTTTAATTTCTTTAAAAGTAAAGAACAAAGAAAAACTAAATGCTTTTAGTATATCATTAGCAATAGTAATTATTATAAATTTATTAATAATGGATTTAATACCTGAGATTTTAGAGCTTTTAGATGGTTATGATTTAAGTTTTAAAATACTTATTATTCTCATATTTGCTATTTTAGGTATTGCTATATTAAAACTATTAGATTTTTTTATACCCGATCATCATCATGACCATCACGATAACGAAACAAACCAAGAAGAACACACTTCTCACATTAAACATATTGGCACTCTTACTTTAATAAGTTTAATACTACATAATTTATTAGAAGGTTTTGCTATAGCGGGCATGACTTTAAATGATTATAAAATAGGTCTAATGGTATGTCTATCGGTAGCATTACACAATATCCCTTTAGGAACTCATATATTTAGCTCAATAGATATTAAAAAGAACAAACTCTTAGTATTAAGTCTAACTTTATCAAGCTTAGTAGGCGGAATTATCTTTTTAATAATTGGTGATATATCTTCTTTAGTTTTAGCTATTATTAGCCTTATTACTTTAGGAATGTTGTTATACATCCTATTTATGGAGTTATTACCAGAATTATTAGTTAATTTACGCAAAAAAGAAACAATTATAGGTTTGATAACCGGAATTATTATTATCTTAATATCTATGTTTATTTAAGAAGAGGAAGTGATTGAAGTGAAAAAAGTTTTAGTAACCGGAGCTGCCGGAGCCATAGGTCTTAATGTTATAAAATATTTATTAAGTGAAGGAAAATATGAAATAACAGCCTTAGATCTCCGCAATAAAAACAGTCAAAAACGTTTAAAAAAATATCGTCGTCGTGTTAATTTAATTTATGGTGATATAAATGATAGTATTCTTGTTGATGCTTTAGTAAAAGATCATGACTATATTATTCATCTTGCTGGATTTATGCCTCCTATAGCGGATATCAAATCTAACTTAATGGAAAAAATGGACTATGAAGGCACCAAAAACATTGTAAAAGCGATGAATAACTATAACCATCATGCTCACTTAATTTATGCTTCATCTACTACTATTTATGGCCCTAAAAAAATAGCTAATATAAATACTCCATCTGATTTAACCCCTCTAGATTATTATAGTAATACTAAATTAAAAATCGAAAAATATATAACTAAACACTTAAAAAAATACACTATTATCAGAATTCCTTTATTATTAACTAATCCTAAAAACAATGCTTTTATGTATAATGTCAAATTAAATGAAGAAGTAGAAGCTATAACTGATAACGATGCTGGCTATTTATTTGCTTCTTCTCTTAATAAGTTAAAAGAGTTAACTGGTAAAATATATAACGGCACCGGTGGTAATGCTACAACTGCTACTTACCGTGATATTCTTGCTAGTGTTTTAAGTATATATGGATTAAGTTTTAAATACATATTAACTTTACTATTTATTGACAAAAATTTTTACTGTCATGTATATGAAGATGGTGATGATTTAGAACAAATATTAGAATTTCGCAGTGATTCTTTATCATCATATTATATGCGTTTAAAAAGACAAGTAAAAGGCCGAAAAATAGCCAAAATATTAGCAAAACCAATAGTTATTTTTCTCAAAAGAAAAAATCGTGGAAAAATAACTTCCCTTTTAAAAAAGCCATTTACTATTTTTAGGAGTCGAAATAATAAATGATTGGTTTAGCTTTAGAAGGTGGAGGGGTTAGAGGAGCCTATCAAGCCGGTGCTTACATGGCTTTTTTAGAGTGTGGCATCAAAATAGATGGTGTATGTGGAACTAGTATTGGTGCATTAAATGGCATTATTATAGCAAGCAATAAAGGAGAATTACTTCCCCGAATATGGCGTAATAGTAATATGGCCTCTATTTTTGGCTTTTCCAAGGAATATGTAGAAGCTGTAAATAGTAAAAAAGTTAATCTAAAAAATCTAAAATCCATCTTTTTAGACCTAGTAAAAATTCTTATTAATAAAGGAATTGAATTAAATGGCTTAAAAGAATTAATAGATAAAGAAGTAGACATAGACGAATTATTAAAAAGTGATATTGATTTTGGCCTTGTAACAGTTCGTCTAAAAGATTTAAAACCTGTTTGTCTATTTAAAGAAGAAATGAACAAAGATAAAATAAAAGATTATGTCTTAGCCAGTGCATTTCTTCCTATTTTTAAAATGGAAAGATTAATAGATGATAATTATTATTTAGATGGTGGTTTTTATGATATTGGACCCGTCAATATGTTATTAAAAAAAGGATATAAAAAAGTTTATTTAATAAAAATTCATGGTCTAGGAATAAGAAGAAAATATGATTCTAACGCTGATGTAACTATTATTGAACCTAAAAGAAGTCTAGGTGGTGTTTTAGAAGTAGATCCCCAAAGAATAGATGAAAATATTAAAATGGGTTATTATGATACTTTAAGAATACTTAAAAATCTAGATGGATATCAATATGTTTTTAAAAGAAAAAGTAAAAAATATTATAAATGGCTAAATCGAAAAATACCCAAATACGAATATCGCCGTATTAAAAACTTTTTTAAATCCAAAAGTTACAAAGAAACTACCATAAAAGCTCTTGAATATATTATGGAAAAAGAACAAATAAATTATTATCAAATATATAATTCCAAAAAAATAATTAAGAAAATAAAAAAAGATTATCAAAAAAATCATTTTATTTACCACTATATTAAAAACTTAAAATACTTCTTCTAAGTCTAGACATAAGATATAATATAGTGATATAATTTACTAAGTTTGGAGGGATATTATGGGACGTGCATATGAAGTTAGAAAAGCAAGCATCCAAAAAACTGGAGCTATTAAAGCTAAAACATATTCGACCTTTGCTAAAGAAATTTATTTAGCCGCCAAAAAAGGTGGAACTGAAATAGAAAGTAACGTATTATTAAAAAGAATTGTAGATAAAGCTAAAAAAGCTCAAGTACCTAGTGACATTATTAATAGAGCCATTGATAAAGCAAGAGGAGTAGGTGGAGAAGACTATCATGAAGTTATATATGAAGGCTTTGGCCCTGGATCATCTACGCTCATAATCAAAACTTTAACTGATAATGTTAATCGTACTGTTGGTAATGTAAGAGCCGCTTTTAACAAAGTTCACAAAAGTTTAGGAGTAACTAATTCAGTAGCATATAACTATGATTACTTAGCTATTCTTTCTTTTAAAACCACTAAAGAAGAGGAAATATTTGAAAGTCTACTTGAACATGGCATTGAGCCAATAGAATTTGAAAATATTGATGGTGAATTAACCATTAGTATTCATCCTAATGACTTAAATAGTACTAAAGATATAATTGAAAGTATTAATCCTCAAGTTGAATATGAATTAGATGAAGTAGGAATGTTTCCCAAAAATAAAGTTGATTTAAGTCCTGAAGATTTAGAAACTTTTGATAAACTAGTAAAAATGCTTGATGATATTGAAGATGTAACTAACATTTATCACAATGTAAATGGAAGAGATTAGAGAGATCTAATCTTTTTTGATTAATTGTTAAATTGTTGTAAAATTAGTAACTTTGTATAAAAAGTACTTGTGACTCAAGCATTATATTGATAAAATAAAACTAGATTAAATAAAACAAAGTATGAGGGTGTAAGCAAAATGGACCAATTGAGAGTAATTTTATCAGGAATATCAATGTTAGCATTTATCTTAATGTTTATTATATTTTTCTCTGGTAATAAAAGATTTTTATTTATATTAAAAAATTTAAAACAAATCAATACAATTCTTGTATATATTTCCTTTTTAAGTGCACTATTTGTTAATATAATAGTATTAAACTTATATCAAACCTTAGATTTTTTTGCCAGTACTATCTTAATTATTGATATTTTAATAATAATAGTACTTACTGTAAGTCACTTTGATAAAAAGCTAAAAAAAGCAGACCAAACATTTATCACAATAAAAAAAGAAGAATATAAATTACAATCAGAAATAGAACTATTTAATTTAGAAACTTACATTCCCAAACAAATACTAGTGTTAAATAAGGAAAACGAAAAAATTCCCATTATATTCCATATGCCATTTCCTGATAATAATAGAAACATGCTTATGAAAGTAAAAAAAGAAAGCTTTTATACATGTATGGGATATGTATATGAAGATAAATTAGTATTAGACTACGTTAAAATATTTTTAGATATTTATACCATAATAATCTTTATGTATGGCTACTTAATGTTAACAAGTAAACTTCATATTTTAACTAATTTAGAAATGAGGTCTTATTTAGAAGGAAAGATAGTATATTTTCTAGTAGCTCCCATAGGATATGCTTTATTTAAATATTTTTATGGTATTACTAAAAATGGAACTGATACTTTTACAAAATTTTGGCATTTACTAAGTATGATTATATATATTATAATTATTATAGGATTAATATTAATTTGGTAAAATTAGAAAGGAACGAGTATGAAAAAATCAGAAAAAGTTATTTATATAGTGCTAGCTCTAATACTAGTAGTTATAATTATTTCTAGTATTGTCTATGCAATCGTTACAAGATAATTTAAAAACCATGAATATAATTAACTTACCTTTTCGTAAGTTTTTTAATTATTTTTTAAATATTAAAAAATAGACAACTTTAGACAAAATCTTTTGTTGATAATTCATGACAATATTTACATTCCATGCTATAATTAATCTAGGTGATGATAATTGAAAATATGTGACGGAAATATTGCATGTAGTGATATAGCTTATTATTTTAGTGAAATATCTAGTATTTATCCCATAACGCCATCTAGTCCCATGGCCTCAAATATTGACTCATTAAGTCATAATAAATTAAATATGTTTGGAACTCCTGTAAAACTTATTGAAATGCAAAGTGAAGCTGGAGCTGCCGGGACTTTTCATGGAGCTTTAATTAGTGGTTCGCTCGCATCTACTTTTACAGCTTCTCAAG
Source organism: uncultured Bacilli bacterium (assembly GCA_944327425.1). Taxonomy (GTDB): domain Bacteria; phylum Bacillota_I; class Bacilli_A; order RF39; family UBA660; genus Caccenecus. The sequence goes on along the minus strand of CALVHJ010000012.1, from coordinate 678 downwards.
GTCTACTTTTGATGATCCCAAACATGTATAAGATAGCTGGAGAAATGCTTCCAGGTGTAATTCATGTCGCCGCCCGAACGATAGCAACCAATGCTTTATCAATATTTGGTGATCATAGTGATATTTATAGTACACGTTCTACCGGCTTTGCTATTCTTGCTTCATCAAACGTTTATGATGCCCAGAATCTAGCCGCTGTAGCCCATTTATCAGCAATAAAGGGGAGTATTCCTTTTCTCCATTTTTTTGATGGTTTTAGAACAAGTCATGAAATTAGTAGCATTAAAGAATTACCTGAAGAAGAATTAAAAAAACTTATTCCTTGGGAAAAAATTGCTGAATTTAAAAAGAAAGCCCTGAATGTATCATCAGGCATCCAAAAAGGAATGGCTATGAATGAAGATATTTTCTTCCAAACCCAAGAAGCAAGAAATCCCAGTTATGAAGCACTTCCTGATATTGTAAATGAATACATGGAAGCTATTAACAAAATTATGGGTACAAGTTACAAACCATTTGAATATTATGGTGCAAGTGATGCCGAAAATATCATTGTAGCAATGGGAAGCATTACTGATACTATTAAATTAGTCGTTGATAAAGAACTCGAAAATGGTAAAAAAGTAGGTGCTATAACTGTTCATTTATACCGCCCATTTAGTAGCAAATACTTACTTA
>CALVHJ010000011.1 GCA_944327425.1 uncultured Bacilli bacterium | reverse complement strand
AAGACGCATTATATCACTACTTTCTAAATATAACATATAATAAAAGAGAAAGGAACGTGTATATGAAAAAAGATCGTAATGCTTTTTTTAGTGAAGCAGGATATTTTAATCAAACCAACATTCCCACACCTAACATGAACATGGTTAACACTCCATTTACTACTCAGTCTCAAACCAGTTTTTATGCTGGACCCACTGCCAACATGAATTATAATGCCCAAACTAACATGAACCCTAACCTAAACTCCATGGTTAATTATGATTTCAGTGATATTGAATCCCGTTTATCCAAAATTGAAAGACAAATTAACCGCCTCGATGCTCGGGTATCAAAACTAGAAAGTATGAGTTTATATCCGACTGAAGAAATAGATACAACAACCAACATGTATATGGTCTAATTAGACCTCTTTTTTATTTTAAATAATTTATTTTTTAATTTTTGCATATAATTATCACCTAATATTTCGTCTATTAATCCCATTTTATGAGAAACAATAAAATATACTAAGGCTCCCACACTAGCAATAACCGCTATATAAATTATACAAGCAAGTCTACTATTATAATCTATAGGAATAAATAATTTCATAAGTATTACAACAACAATCATTGTAATTAAAGGCACAATTATTTTGCTTAAAGTTTTCTTAGTATCATCGAATTTAAAATGATACTCTTTCTTTAAATAAACAGTAGCAATAACAACAGTTGATGCAAAACCTAAAATAGTAGCTACTGATGCTCCAAAGTAAGCTGGAATACCTAAATAATCAAACAAAAGCATAAAAGGGACATCTAAAATGGCATTAACCAGTATACCACTAATAGAACTAATATAAACCATCTTAAACTTATTCATACTTTGTAAGGTATGATTAGCAACAGTATATAAATTAGAAAATAATGGAGCAAATATAGCAACTGCTAAAATATTCGTACCTATAGTGCTATACTCATAAAAAACTGTCCAAATACTTCCCGCAAGTAAACTAATACCTACACACATCGGCAGCGATATAAAGAGTATTATTTGCATTGATTTATTAAACTTCCGATTAACTTCATCATATTTTTTTAATGTATAAGCTTCAACCATATTAGGAATTAAACTAGCAGATAATCCTAAAGCCATCGACGTAACAACAATACTTATTTTCGGAGCCCATGTAGAAATACCTGTAGCAATAAATTCTACTTCCTTAGCATCCACTCCTAAATAATCCATTGTTCTAAGTATTAATATCATATCAACATTGTTATATATTGTAAAAGCAATGCTTACTATAACTATCGGAATAGCATATTTAATTATTTTTTTTATTATTTCTTTGTTAGTAACTTCATCTTTTTCTTTAAAATCCTGATCTAAATACAATTCATGTTTATTCCTTTTAAGTTTTCCATAAACATAAAATAAAGCAAATAATCCTCCAACAAAAGCCCCAAAAACAGCCACCCCAACAGCCGTCGTAATATCAAGATTAAGCCATTTAAGAGCAATATAACTACCCCCAATTATAACTGCCACTCTAGCCACTTGTTCAATTACTTGTGATACACTAGAAACATATATGATATTATGACCTTGAAAAAAACCTCTAGATACACTCAAAAAAGGAAAAACTAGTAAAGCAAAAGAAACACATCTAATAACAAAAGTAACATCTTCTATCGTATTTCCTCCCGTCATATCACCAATAATTAACTCGGCTATTTGTGGAGCAAAAACAAATAGAATAATAAAAGCTGCTACGGCTATAAAACTAAGTAACTTTTTCCCAATATTAAAAGTTCTAATTTTAGCTTCTTGCCTTCCTAAAGTATTATATTCATTTATAATTTTACTTACCGCATTAGGAATACCTGCTGTTGCTATTTCTAAAAATAATCCATATATATTATAAGCATAAGCATATAAAGCTGCTCCTGCTGAACCAACTATTGCATAAAAAGGTATAACATATAACATACCTAATATTTTTACAATTACAATACAAAAAGTTGCAATAATTGTCCCTTCAATAAATGAATTTTTTTTCATTAAAACACTCCTTGTCTAACTAATATAAATTATCATCGCTGTAAAGCAATATATTTGATCCTCTCCAAAAACCGAAATAGCTGTACTAAATTTAATATCAACAACTTCTCCTGATAATTCATTTAAAAACCTATTTACTTGAGCTTCTAAATCTTTTTCATGAGATTCATCAAATATTTTTACTTTCATATTTTATCACCATTTTAACTATAACACAAAACCTATGCTTTAATTGTCGAATTAAAGAGATCTATAAAAGCTTCAATAACTTCTAATTTATTTTCTTTACGAGTTAATTTTGTAATATTTACATGTCTTGTGTAAACCTTATCAACTCTGTTATCAAAAATACATAAATCTACACTTTTTTCTTCATCTATATTACTTGTAAGCTTACCCGTAATACCGACTCCTAAATCACTATTTGTATATCTACTAATAGTTTTAGCCATTTCTATAGCAACTTCTTCACTATAAACACTGTATTTATCAATTACCTCTTTACTAACACCCATTTTAATTTTATATTCTGTACTATAAGTAACAGCACTAAACTTTATAATTGTACTAGCATCACTTATATCTGTTATTAAACTTGCCAGTAACCCACCAGTACAAGACTCCATCGTAGATATACTAATATTATTTAGAATCAAATAATGAACGATATCCTTTAACATAAAATCGACCTCTCTTAAGTATTTTACCACAAATAAAAGCAAGTGTATAGAAGGCACTTGCTACATCTTTACATATACATAAACACTACTACCATTAATTATATTTAATTCTTCTTGTTCTAACTCTTGAATAGAAACATCAGGAGTGGGTAATTTCTCAGGCATAGTACCACCTAAATCCTCTATAGTCTTTCTTATAGCAGCTCCAACATGATAATGAGTACCATATGCATCATTTTCAATATTAATTTTATCTCTTTTTAGTTTAGCATCAGTTTGAGTAATCCGAAATAAATTAGCTCCTAACTCTTCACTCCCCATATAATCTAAAATACCATCTCTTTCATTTATACCTTTTCTTTTTGCGATATCTTTAGCAATTTCTCCATTATACAACCTTTATAACTGTAATTATTAAACTTACCATAATTTTTAACACAAGCATTTTTAGCAGTTTCGAATAAATACAAATTTTTATTTCTAACATTCATTCTTATATAAAGACGTCTTTGATTTTCATCTAATTTAGAATATTTTTATTCAGTAAGTTCCATCTTCTTTGTTTGCACAGCAAAATAACTTTGCCCAAGAGCAATTACATCTTTTCTAGGATCTCCATTTTGAACAATCAAATAACATGCATAACATGTCAAATGATAATCTTCAACTTCCATCTTGGCATCATTACCAACAGTTAACACCTTCCCGACGTCGGTAAAGTGTTCTTGAATATTACCATTTCATTAGCTCTCTTGGCTTCCTAGTATTCAACTCCTTCCATGTTAACATATCTAATATCTTCAAATATTTTTTCTTGATATTTTTGCATCTCCATAACCCACCTACTTTCTACATACATTATACAATAAATCAAGAACGAATATTCGCTATATTAATATTTAAATAACCTCCGTACTATACCAATAATATCCATAACGATTAACTTTATATGTATGCTTATACCTAGTATATTCTTCCTTATGCTCTTCCATATAACTATCTAAATCTGTTTTTATATCACTTATTGTAACTTCACTATCTTTATAATAATCACTTATTACTATTTCTTCTTCTAAAATTAATGCTTCTGCCGCGTATTCATAAATCACTAATTCTTCATCTGTAATTTCATAATCATCTACTACACTTAAATGTCTTCCTTCATAAGTACTTTCCCCTGTTAATCTAAATAAATTATTATAATAATAATATACTTTCCCACTAAACTCTGCTACAGCTATTCTATCACTTTCAATAAGATCATTAATTTCCATATTATATAATCTTAACATTAATCTGTTTATATCTGTTGCACTAAAATATAATTCATCTTGAGAATCAGCACCTATTTGCAAATTAGTATAATTACGAGCATAATCTAAGACCCCACCTAAAACATAACTAATATTCATATTATCTAAATTTGTCGGTGTAACATAAACATTTTGTTCTTCATTCATTATATCTCTTGGAACATATCTTAAATATCCTCTTAATTCTGTATCTGTTAATGTTTCTTCCTCTTCAGGTGGTTCTACTTCTTCTTCACTATTATTGTTATTACTATTATTAATTTCTTCATTATTATTTTTATTAACTATATAAACAATTCCACAAATAATAACAACCACTAATATTAATATTATAACCCAATAAATATATCTTTCTACATTCTTCATTACTCTTCACCCATTATTCCCTTTATTTCTATTATATTATATCTTTTTATAACCTCATATTCTAATTTACTATCACTAATTGTATATACTCTTTCTTCTAAAACATTATCTGTTTTCTTATCACTTAAAACTGGTACTAAATAATATATTTTATTATCTTCTATTTTTACATTTATATAACAATTTGCTGGTACACTACAAGCATTAAAAGTATCACTATACCAAGGATATTCATCTAAAGTATAACTTGTATAAGTAGACATAATCGTAAATCCCAAAGTATCACTATTACCTTCATAATCTACTAAATCATTAGAAACAAATTCTAGGGTTTCATTTAAAATATATAATTTATCTTCTTCTCCTGATCCATCACTATAAATATTAGTATGAATAACTAAATAACTTTTTTCATCTTCTCCCTTAATAAAATCAAAATTTTCTTCATTAAAACTACTATTAATCATATTTATATCATAAGGATGCCCATCTTGATAAACTGCTTCATTTACCTCACCATCTAATCCATAATATTCATAATAAGCATATAGTGTCGAACCACTAAACTCCCCTGTTAAAGACTGTAACATTAAATCACTATTATCTCGATATAAAAATTCTATTTCTAGCCTTTTTGTTATCCCATTAATAATTATTTCATATTCTTGAATAAAAGAACCATTAACTTCTTTAGTACCTATTAATTTAATACTATCTTCTTTATTTACTTCTATCATTCCTTCATTTAATTCCACATTCTTTTTTTCATCACTATTACGATTAACACTAAAATCATGAGTAGCCACATAATAAATTCCATAGCCAATAACTCCCAAAGAGAGTAAAACAATTATAATTACCAATACCTTCTTCATATTTTAACCTCTATTTTATTTAATCACATTCCCTAAATTATTTCAATACTAATTAATTATTTTTACATACAAAAAGCATATCGAAATATGCTTAATAACCATATGGTCCTGGTACATAACCACCATACGAATAATAAGAATATGGAGGTCTTGGTCCATAATAAGGTGGTTGCGGTGCCACATTATAAATTGGTCTTGGTCTTGTTAATCCTACCGCAGCTCCCCCTACTAACGCTCCTGTTAAAAATGGAAAAAAGAAAAATCGATCATTATTTTCATTTGGTCTTGGAACTCTAGGGGGCCGATACATATTATTATTCATAAATTACCACTCTTTCTAACTTATCATATGCCAAATAAAAAAAAGAAACTGGTCAAAAACCCAGTTTTAATATCATTTATTAACTATGCCCAAATAATAATTCTTTTTTCCTCTTTTAATAATCAAAACTTTATTATCTATAGTATCTTCATCACTAACTACATATTCTAAATCCGTTATTTTTTGATTATTAATACTTATCGCTCCAGCTAAAACAAATTCTCTTGCTTCTCTTTTACTTGCCACAATTTTACTATCGACAAGCATGTCAACGATTGTCTTATCTAAACTAACTTCTACACTTGGAACGCCTTTTAAAGAAGTCATAACTTCTTCACTACTTAAATTCTTAACTTTTTCACTAAACAAAGACTCACTAATTCTAACTGCCTTTAAATACTCTTCATGTCCATGCAAAAAAGTAATAACTTCTTCTGCTAAACGTTTATGAGCTACTCTTTGCTCCGGCTTTTCCTTATGAATCGCCTCTATTTTTAAAATTTCTTCTTTAGTTAAAAAGGTTAATTTTTTTAAATAATCGATAACCATCTCATCTTCTGTATTAATAAAGAACTGATACATTTCATAACTACTAATCTTATTTATATCAAGCCATATAGCATTACCTTCACTCTTACCAAATTTAGTCCCATCTTTTTTCGTAATTAAAGGCATAGTAAATCCATAAGCTTCCTTACCCGTTTTCTTACGAATAAGATCAATACCCGCGGTAATATTTCCCCACTGATCTTGACCAGCCACTTGCATAGTAACGCCTTTATTTTCATATAACCATAAAAAATCTAATGACTGCATAATCATATAGGAAAACTCTGTATAAGTAATACCTGCCTCAAGTCTTCTTTTAATTATATCTTTATCAAGCATATAATTAACACTAAAATATTTACCATAATCTCTTAAATAATCAATAAAATTAATATCTTTACTCCAATCCCAGTTATTAACAACTTCAAAACCAAATACTTTTTTTACCTGTTTTGTTAAAGCTTCGACATTGCAAGCCACTTCTTCTTTGGTTATCATAGCTCTTTCCGCAGTTGGTTTGGGATCCCCTATTTGACCTGTAGCTCCCCCAATAAGCAAAATTGGATTATGACCAGCTTGTTTTAATCTACTTGCTATCAAAAAAGAAGAAAAATGACCAATATGAAGAGAATCACCTGTTGGATCAGTTCCAATATAAAAAGTTATTCCTCCTTTATTTAATAATTCTTCTATTTTTGGACTTGATATATCTTTTAATAATCCTCGCCATTTTAAATCATCATATAAATTCATTATAATTCCTCCCTAAAATTTCCTTCTTCCATTATAACTATTTCGCTTCCATTTTGCAATACTGCTTTAACTTCTAAATCACTAGTTCCGATAAAAAAATCAACATGCTCATGAGAAAAATTTAATCCTTTTTCCTTTAATTCTTCCTTTGTTGCTTCTAAACCATCTCTAATACATTCTGGAAAACCTTCACCTATAGCTAAATGAGAACTAGCATTCTCATCATATAAAGTATTTTTAAATAATACTTTCGTTAAAGAAATAGGGCTATTATAATCAACTAAAGCAACTTCCCCTAAATATTTAGCTCCTAAATCGGTATTAATAATACCTTCTAGTATTTGCTTTCCTTTTGAAGCACCATAACTAACTATTTTACCATCTCTAAATTTTAACCAAAAATCTTCAATCATATTGCCATTATATAAAAGTGGTTTTGATGCATAAACTATTCCATTAACTCGTCTTCTATCAGGTGATGTAAACACTTCTTCTGTAGGCATATTTACTAAATTTCCTTCCAAAGCACTTTGAAATAAATAACTTTCTGGTAAACCTATTTCTAAATTAGTACCTAAACTATTATGATAAATAAGTTTATCTATTTTTAAATCATTTAAATATATAGCTCTTCTTTTAAGTTTAGCCATTTTCTTCTTCCAAGATAACTTAGGATCATCATCTTTAATAAGACAAATATCAAAAATATAATCCCAAAGTTTATCCTCATCATCACTACCCAAAATATCTTTAGCCCAATATTTATTAGCAACAGCTGCTATATTCCATTTAATAAGCCCTTTTAATTGATAGTTTTTATATATTTCTAAGCTCTTCAATTGATAAGTATTAACCTTTATAAGTTTATCACTAAGAACATCTTCAAAAAAACCAGGAATTGGTGAAGATAAATTAAGAAAAGCATAACCTTCTTGAGCCATCTCGTTATATTTTGTTTTATCAAACGCCGGATTTTTTATCAATTCCTCATAAGAATTAGTAAGATACAACTCTTTTTGCTTAAAAGGATCACTAATTAAAGTCTCGATATCATGAATCCCCAATTTTAAAGCTTCTTCCTTAACTAAATTTATAAAATCATTTATTACACTAGAACCTATAATAAAAAGTTTATCATTTACTCCTAACTCTAAACAACTTTCAATTAAAAATTTAGCATATTTTCTTTTTAAATTTTCCATTAAATCAACCTTTCTTATAACAAAAGTTCATAAACTACTAGGTCTATGAACTTTAGCTTTTATTTCCAATAACTATCAACTATTTTATAATTACTATACTTATAACTATTAGATGCTTTATCATCAACACAGTTATTTAAATCCGTATATTTAACATCAAAATAGAAAGGAATAAAGTAAACTTTACCAATACTACTAGCATATGGAGTAACATCATTTTTATTTTTAATATAAACTGATGCATCTACATACCAATATCCACTTCGATAATAAGGAGCAGATAAAGATTTAGTAAAATTAGCAGCTTTAAGTGAATAAGTCTTAAGCATAGATCCTGAAGTAGCATTTACTTCATATTTACTATTTCCGCCAACCATTGAAGTATTTTGATTATAGTATTTGTTATAAGCACTATTATACATTGATGTACTTGTTAAATAACCAACTTTAGTAATCTTTAAATCATCAACATTTCTTAGATCACCAAACTTAATTGACCAATTCATATATGGACTAGTTGCATATTCTGAGGTATAACTAATAGAATAATAAGTATCATTTTCTACTTTACAATATGTATTATACTTTTCTTCTTCCTTTTCCCATTTAGCTACTAAAGTTATATCTTCATATATTCTCGTATTAAAACTAAACTTACTACCATCTAAATACCATCCTAAGAATCTATAACCACTTCTTGTTGGATCATTTGGTTCTGTAGCTCTGGCTCCTTCTAAAACTGACTGACTTCTAACGCTTGAACCGCCATTTGAATCAAAATCAACAATATATTTTTCTTTACATGTTCCATTATCTATCCATTTAGCATATAGTGTCATATCGCTTGTTACAGGAGTTGAAAAACTATAACGTTTTGTTAATGCTTGATCAGTATACCAACCACCAAAATCATAGCATTCTTTAGTAGGATTTTTAGGTCTATCAACCGCATCACCCTCAAGTACTTCTTCTGATGCTACATAACTACCACCATTTGAATCAAAATCTACAATATATGTTTCTTTACATGTTCCATCATCTATCCACTTAGCATATAGTGTCATATCACTTGTTACTATAGAATTAAAATTATATCTTTCTGTTAACTCTTCATCAACATACCAACCAGCAAAAGTATAACATTTTCTAATTGGATCACTTGGTCTTGTAACCGCATCACCTTCGAGTACTTCTTCTGGTGCTACATAACTACCACCGTTTGAATCAAAATCAACAATATATTCTTTCTTTGGCTCATCTTCAATATCTTTTTTTCGCCACTTAGCATATAAAGTTATTTTGTTAGTAACTGGTGTTGAAAAATCATACTCTTCTCCATTCAAATACCAACCTAAAAACTCATAACCTGCTCTATATGTAGTTTTATAACTAGCTGTTTGTCCATGCTTGACAATTTGAGTTCTAACGCTTGATCCCCCATTAGCATCAAATACCACAGAATGATAAACATTAGCAAGACAATTATTATCACAATTACTATTAGTTCCATTAGTACAACAAGTATTCACATAATTAATATTAATATTTGTTGTCTGAGTTACTTGCACAGGTTTATCACTAGAATTACTACTAGTATTATTGTTATAATTATTATTAGTTGTATAAGTAGGTTTTAAATTTCCTGTATTAGTACTAGAAGAATTACTAGTAGTATCTGTATCATTATTTACAGTATTATTACTAGTAGTATCGGTATTTTTATCTATTACATTACAATCTGTACAAACCACATCTGAAATAGAAGTTACAATATAATCTGATTTATTATCACAACTTAAATAAACACTCATTTCATATTCATTTTCCATTGTTTTAGTAGCTTCTATATAACTATTAGATCTATTACAAGTATTTCCCTCTTCATCATAAAATTCAATAATTAAATTTCGAACTAACATTTCATCTAAACTAAGCCTTTTAGAATCTCCTATATCTTTAGGTAAATTATTACCTCTAAAATATTCAAAACCCGCATTTTTCATCAACGTAATATTACTAATATATGTTTGTTGAGTAAGCATTGTATTATCTTTTCTAGGATAAATTAAATAGATTATAGCAATAATTATGATAATAAGTGCTGTAACACCAATAATTTTTCCCCAACTTATTTGATATTCTTTTTCCATTTTACCACCCTTACTTTCCTATATGCTAAGTATATCTTTAATAGCCCAAAAAGTCAAGGCATTAAGAAAAAAACTATTATGATTTGGCATAATAGTTTACTTAGTAACTTTTTCTATCTTTTTTGGTTCATCTTTTAACTTATTAGTAATAGCTTCTAATGCTTTAATAGTTGATTCTTTTACTTCTCTTGCGGCAGCTTCAATTACCGGCGTTCCTTTTTCTACAGCATAAGTCACTAATTCATCAGCTTTTTTTCTAATTTTCTTAGCCTGTTCCTTAATTTTAGCAGCAACAGTTTCTTTATCTAAATTTTTTAAATCTTCTTTTATTTCCCTTACTTTTTCTTCAATTGTTTGTTTTACTTCTTCAACATCAATATTTTTAACTTTTTCAAGCAAATTATCCATTTTCTTTTTCAAATCCGCTCTTGTCTCTTTACCACTTTTAGGTGCAAAAAGTATTCCTAACCCAACTCCAATACCTGCTCCTAACAAAAATTTACCTAAACCACTTTTTTTACTCATCGTCTTTCTCCTCCTCTTTATTTTTTTTCTTTTTAAAAAACAACTTTGATGCTAACGCTGAAATTCCATCCACTACTTTATCAGTAATAGAAACTAACTTATCAGTCGTAAAATCAACAATTTGGAATAAACCATTTAAAGATTCTACTTTTTCATTAACATCATCAACTACTTTTTCAACTTTGTTAATGGTGATAATTGACTTTATCCCTAATATTATACCAATAATTAAAATAATTATTAACAAAATATAAATAATAATTGGTAAAAATGATAGCCAAAAATCCATTACTTATCCTCCTCTCTATTCTCATACATTGAATCAATTAAATCAAACAAATCATTTTCCAAAGTATCATTATCATCATCTAAAGGAGCATCTTCTTTAACCTCTAAATTTTCATCTTCATCCTCTAAATTGTCAATACTAGGTAATGATTCAAATGTTTCTTCATCAATGTCTTCTTTAATATCTATTACTTCATCACTACTATCTTTTAACAACTCATCTATCGTTCTTGCTTTTTCTAATCTTTCTTCTAAAGCTTTATCTACTCCTACTTCTCGAGTACTTTTAGATATAGCTTCTTTTTCTTCTTTTGTTCCAAAAGCTTTTTTTCTTACAGTATCAACATCTAAAGACCGACTAGGTGTAGTATCAGTTCTGGTCGTAATTTCATCAGGGGTATAATTTTTATCCAAAATACCATAAACCGGACTTATAATTGGTGATGGTCTAAACTTTTTAACTTCCTTTGGTTCTTCAGGTTTCTTATAATCTTTTCGATAATCTTGTTTATATTCTGGTGTTTTTACTTGTTTTTTCTTTTCATGTTCCATCACATTAGTACTTCTTTTTTTAGGAACAAAACTATCAAATTCCTCTTCATCGAAAGCCGGAAAATTAAAAGTCTTTTCACTCTTAAAAATTTCTCTTTCACTTACAACATCACTATTAGTATTAAAGCGTACTTTTTCTTCCATTTTTTTCTCTTCCCGAATAGTAGGCTCTAAATCATTATAATTTTGATAATTGGTTACCTTAACTTCTTCTTTTTTTGGTAGTTCTCTATACTCTTTTACTACCTCCGGCCTCTTCTCTTTTTTTTCAATAACCGGTATCTCTACTTCTTCTTCTTCAAATAAAATATTTTTAAGTTTACTAACTAAACCCATAATATCACCTTCCTAATTTATATAATCCGGATCTCTAACTTCATCAGTTTCTTCTATATCATCAGCAAATTCTAAGTAATTATCACTACCTACAATTTCAAAAATATCATAATCTTCTTCAAATGACTCAAATACATCATCGCCTAAATAATTTATAATTACACTATCATTATACGTAATTGAAGATAATATGCTCATAGCATATGCCACAACTTCTTTTATATCACTTTCATATGCTATTACTTCTATTTTAGCATAATTATACATAATTTCAATTAAATATTGATCATTTTCATAATTATTTATCTCAACATATCCATTTTTTTCTTGATTTAACAAACCAGTTGAATAATAAGCATCATTATTAGCCGTATAACTAAATTCAATTTTATCATTATAGCTAACAACATCTACATATAAATAATATAAATATTTTTGATCACTTAATACTTCATTAAACTCTCTTGTTCTATAAACTACTAAACCTCTTGGTAAATAATAACTATATCCCTTACGATTAACATTTGTTGTATTTACTCTACTATTTAAAGCCTCATTAATAATAGTATCAATTGAACTATTAAAAATATTTGTACACCCCGTAAGTAATATCATTATCATTCCTAGCAGGAACAACTTTTTCATAAATCCTCCTACAATTCATAATTATAAACAAAAATGCTTGAAAAATCAATCCAAAAAACGCAAATAGAAAAGAAGAGCTATAAATATTTTTTAAACTCTTCTCTATTATGTTCCTCTGTAGCTAATAATTTATGAGCTAAATTTATTATTTCCTCATCATCACCTTCATAATTATTAAGTTCTGCTGTAATTTCTAAAACTCCTTTTTGGTTACCTTCCATCATCATTTTGGCTATTTCATGGTCATCTTTACCCATCGTCATAACTTCTGCCATGGCTTTGCTACTTAATTCTTTTAATTTACTAATTTCTTCTTCTTTTGCCCCATATTTAAGTAATATCTTTCTTGCATCTTCTAAAAACACCTCGTATTCCTTTCTCTGTTCTTGAATTAACTTAGCAATTTTTTCACTTTCTACTTTTTTAATAACCGTATCAATACCAATAAGTCCCATTTGAGCATTTTGATAAATTAGATTCAAAAACTTAATATTTGTATTATTTTGTTCCTTCATATAAAAATCACCCACTCTTAGTATGGATGATTTATATTTTTTTATTCTATCTACTACATTAATTCTAAAACATGATTATTAATTTTACACTTCTTGCACAACCGCAATAATCATTGGTTTACACTCAGTCTCTTCATATAAATATTTAGATAATTCATCTCGAATTTCCATTTTAATTTTATTAAAATCAACATAATTAGGCGTGGTATTTCTCTCGATTATTGCCTCACTTATCTTTTTAATTTCCCGAATCATTTCTACTGAATCTTTAACATATATGAATCCTCTTGTTGTAACCTCAGGACCAACTAACAACACTTTATCTTGTCTTGAAATTGTCGCACTAATTAAAACTATTCCATTCTCACTTAACATTTCTCTATCTTTTATAACAAGTTCACCAATATCATCGCTAGAATTTCCATCTATTAAATAATCGCCAACTTTAACTTTTTCCGTTTTAGGAACTAAAACGCCATTATCAAATTCTACAACTTCCCCATTTTGTTTCAAAATAATATTTTCCCGAGGAATACCTAAAGAATAGCCAAGATCAGCATTACCAACCATATATCGATAATCCCCTTTTACTGGCATATAATATTTTGGCCTCATAAGCTTAATCATTTGCATTAAATCTTCACTTGAAGCATGATGAAGTATTGTTTTATCACTAGGAATATTTACAATTTCACAACCCATTTCAGCTAAATCATTTTCTAATCTAACTAAAATCTTTTCATTACTATCATATCTAGGTTCAGCAAAAACAATAGTATCATCACTTTTTAATTTAATAAATTTATCATATCCATTCATAATCTTTGACATAGCATTATATGGACTAGCTTTATCATCGCATATAAGTAAAATAGCATTATTATCATTAATATTTGATAAATCTCCTAAAGTATCACTAGCTACCGATAAATAACCTTCTTTTAACCCAAAATTAACTACATTTTGTAACTTTTTACCCATAACAACTATTTTTCGATGGGAATTTAGAGATGCTTGAAAAATTTCTTCTATTGTATATAGATGTGTTGGTAAAACCATAAACATTACTCTACCTTTAGCATTTTTAATTGCTTTTTTAAAAGTATCAATAAGTTTATGATTAGGAGATGTATGTCCAACATTCTCACTAAACACCGATTCACTAAGCAAACATAAAACTCCTTGTTTTCCAACATAAGCTATCTTACCAAGATCCATATCATATGCTCCCATCATAGACGGATCAAAAATAAAATCACCAGTATAACATATTGCTCCATCTTTCGTATTTATAACATACATTACTGAATCTGGTGCACTATGTGATACACTTATTGGAAAAACACTAATATTACCAAAATTAATCTTTTTATGAGCTTTAATCTCAATAATATTATTAGCATTTACTCCTTGTTCCATTAATACATATTTAGTAAACTTTGTTGCATACACTTTTAAATTGGGTATTTGACTAAGTAAATCTGCGGTAGCTCCCATATTCTCCAAATGTCCATGTGTAATAAATAAACCTTTAATTCTCTTTTTATTTTTTACTAAATAAGAATAATCAGGAATAATATAATCAATACCAAGCATATTTCCACTTGCATACTTAAGACCACAATCAAAGATAAAAATATCTTTTTCTATTTCCACAATATACATATTTTTACCATTTTCATCTAATCCACCCAGACTAAAAATTTTTATTTTACTCAAAATAATCAACTCCATTCAAAAAAACTAATAAAATAAAAAAGTTTTAAGGCACAAACATTATACCAAAAAACTTTTACAATTGCAACCAACTTAAATCAATCAATGACATATATCTAAAGAAGTATTAACTTTTCCACTAATAATAACTATTATTAATGTCTACTATATCTATATCCTCAAACATTTTCTTCACTAATAATTTCACTTAAATAAACAACATCATAATTCTTATACTTAATTTCTTTTAAAAGTAATTTAACATCACTTAAACTAGCACTATCTAAAATTAAAATAATACTACCACTATCTAAATTGTTTTTAACGTCAATATAATTATTACTACCCAAACTAAGTGTGGGCTCTACTAAATAATGCTTATTTTTTCTACATACATCATAATTATTTTCATTAACAACACAAATATGCTTATTTTCTTTATTAAGATTAAGGGTATTTTCTAAAGATGAAAAAGCATCTTTTTCGTTGTTTATAACTTCAAAATAACTCTTAGCTTCATAAGTATTAATATCTACTAACAAACTAGCTTTATAATTGTTAGCCATCAAATAATCACTTATAATAGATACACCACTTAAAACTAAACTAACTTGTTTTAATTTACTATTTCCCTTATTAATTATTTTATCCTTATTATCTTCAAGTGATATTTCCGGCTTTACTTGATTATAAACCAAATAATAATGATTAAAAGCATCTAAACTTTGCATATTATAAAAAGATTCCCTTGCATTTACTTCAAGGCCATTAATACCAGGTATAATATAATCACCCCATATTGTTGCATTAACAAAACTCTCTTCATAATCATGCTTTTTTTCATTAATACTTTGCATTAAAGGATTCTTATTTAAAACAATGAGTGCTATTTTCTCTGTATAATAAAAACTAAAAACCATTATTAAAGCTAACCCTAAATATTGATAATACTTACGCATATTTTTTCACCTAAAACATTATATGCCAAACATAATAATTAATTTTCATTAAAATTAACCAATTTCTTTTTTTACTAACTCCGCTCCTCTTTTAGGATCTTGCATTAAAATATCATAAACAAGTTTGTTTTTCTTAAGTTCTTCTATAAAAACAATTTCTTCTTTAGTTAATGTTACATACTCTTCAAAATTATTTTTATCCACTGTTTTAACTAAATAATCCGAACCCAATAAATAGTCTGCTGAAACACCAAAAACATGAATCATTTCAATTACTGCCTCTAGTGTAGGATTACGCGTTTCTTTTTCATAACAACATATCGCTGATTTTCCTACACCGATTAACTCTCCTAATTCTGTTTGTGTTAAACCTCTTTTTTTCCTAACCTCTCTTAACCTGTTACCGTTTAACATTCTAATTTCACCCTCGCTTCTCGAAAGAATTATACCCGCTCCCAACATATAATTGTAATTTATTCACCTATGGTAAAAAATACCAATTAATTTTTAATAATTATTACTATTATTAGGTATATTTTTTCCAAAATTCTCTCTTTAATGGCAAAAATTATTATACTATACATTTTTTTGTTTGTTTAGAGTTGTTTTTTTTATTTTTTTTTGTTACAATGATAATAATTGGAGAGTATTAGAAATGAATGAAAGTGATACATTTAGTAATAGTGAAATTAAAATGCCAAATTATCGAGTAGATAACTCAAGAGAAAAAGTAACTAACTTCGCTGATTATAAAAGAAAACAAAATGAAGGCGTAATAGAATCAAAAAGATCTGATAACGAGCAAGGAAATTCCCAAAACAGTGAACAAAATATTGGCCTAAGTAAAACCAAAATAATAAACATCAACGATTTTATTTTTAGACAATATTTAGAATTTTATCCAGAATTACATGGACTAAGTTGCAAAGATAATACTTTATATCTAGAAGAAAATGGATCTGTCCTTGCCAGTGAAACTCTTACCTTTGATTTACGTACCCTTCCTGGTGAAGCATGGAATGTTAATGCTAAAACTTTTATGGAGATAATAAAAATAAATAAAAGTTGTAAAAGCCTTGAAAGTTTTATTAATTTATTAAATCAAAATGCCTTTAATAATATTGTAATAGACAAAGAAACATTAGATGCTAAAGTTACTAATTACATGAATTTATATTTTAGCATTAAAGATTCTTTCTCTTACCTAATTGAAGACAACAAAATATTAGTTGGTAATATTGAAACTCTTATCGCTACATTACCTAAAGAAACTGTTGTAGGGTCTCTTGTAAATGAAAAACTAGATGAATACTTTGAAATAACTAAAGAAATTGGAGATTCAAAAGGAAAAGGAATGGTTTTAGAACTTAAAAATAAAAATGTTCCTGCTATTATTCCCGAAAATGAAACTAGAGCAAGATCATCAAAAGCCGCTTTTATTAATATAGCTATAATTATTTATTCAGTTTTAAATATCGGTATAATTTTAGCCATAGCCATAATGAAGTAGAAAATACTTCATTTTTTTAATGAATTATGCTATAATATTAGTACATGGGGTAGTAATGGTATCGACATATATCACTACACATGACGGCAAGTGGGAGTGACACCTCACGTCTAAAATTAAAATTAAATGACAAGAATGAAAGTTCTTTTGCTTCAAATGCTTATGCATTTGCCTAATTAATTAATATATAGGAATAGCAAGCTTCTAATATTTTTGCTTATAGGATTATTAGGGGTTCATAAATATAAGATATACTATTCTATTTGTTTAGGATAGACTAGTGAATAACTACTAAACTTAAGATTATAATAGGTTGGTCTTGAGCCATTTATAATCTGATAATTAAATCAAGCTAAACTTGTAGATGTTATGTGATAGAATATATTGGACAGGAGTTCGACTCTCCTCTACTCCACCATTTTTGATTAATCGCCTATTTTAAAGGCTTTTTTATATTTTAGTATCTATTTACCTACCAAAAAAGCAAATAAAAATGAGTATTAAATTATGAGATAGGAAAAGCACCTATCTTTTTTTGATAATAAACATAATAAATTTCAGTTAAAAAAGACTTCCTTTTTTCTTTGTTTCATGGCATAATAAAAATGGAGGAAACATGGAAAAAATAAATATTAAGCTAGATAGTCTAGAAGATGCTACAAACAAATTTAATAATGAAGTTTTAAATGAAGAATTGGCTAATTACATAACAAGTTCTTGCTTACATTCTTTACAAAAAGAAAGAATAACTTTAAGCATAAAAGGACTTCCAAATATCAACCATCAAGAACAATTATCAAAATTAATTCATAGTCATTACCAAAGTAAAGTAAAGCAATTAAATAAAATTGACAAATATGACGATTATTTTCGAGTTATTTTACTATTATTAGGAATTTTATTAATCATTATTTCTGAACAATTTACTTCTCTTTTAAGTGAACTATTTTTAATCGCTGGCTGGGTTGTTGTATGGGAAATAGTTTATGACATTCTATTTACAAGTATAAAAAGAAAAAGAGATTTAAAGCTATACAAAAAATTAGCAACTTGTGAAATAGAATTTTTCAATTAACCTTATAGATTATTCTTATCAAATATGTTACAATTAACATAATAAAGGAGTATATATGAAAGAAGATTTATGTTTAATTGTCATGGACAATTGTAAAGAATTAGGTTTAAAAGTAAACAAAGAAATTAAAAAAATTAGAAAGAGCAAAAATGACTATTTAATCGCCGCTGACATCACAAGGTTTAACGATGGTGAAGGTAAAGTTACTATTTTAGAAACAATTAGAGGCAAAGATGTTTATATTTTAAGTGATACCCATAATTACAGTATAACTTATAATATGTATGGAATAACTCATAATATGAGTCCTGATGAACATTTCCAAGACATTAAAAGAGTAATATCTGCTATTATGGGACACGCCAAAAGTATAAGAGTCGTCATGCCTTTTTTATATGCATCTCGCCAACATCGTCGTAAAGGAAGAGAATCACTAGACTGTGCTTTAGCATTACAAGAACTAAGAAATTTAGGAATTAGTGGCATCGTCACCTTTGATGCTCACGACCCCAATGTTCAAAATGCCATCCCTACTCTTCCTTTTGATAATTTCTTTCCAACTAATGATATGTTAAAAATATTTTTAAAAAACGAAGACTTTAACAGTGAAGAAACACTAGTTATAAGTCCTGATACCGGAGCTATGGATAGAGCTAGATTCCTAGCTGATATTCTTCGTGTTGATGTAGGAATGTTTTACAAAAGAAGAGATATATCTAAAATAGTTGATGGCCACAATCCTATTGTTGCCCATGAATACTTAGGAAAAGACGTTAAAGATAAAAGTATCATAATCGTTGATGATATGATTGCTAGTGGTGGATCTATGGTTGATGTAGCCGAAGAACTAAAAAAAAGAGGAGCCAAAAAAATATTTTTCTTTGCTACATTTGCTCTTTTTACTGCCGGTTGCAAATTATTTGATAAAGCCTACGAAAACAAGCTATTTGATGCTATTTATGCTACAAATCTAACCTATATACCAGATGAAATATTAAAAAAGCCATGGTTACAAATAGCTGATTGTTCCGAGTATTTAGCTAAAATAATTGATAGTTTAAATAAAGGAAATTCCATCACTAATTTAATAAAAGACAATTCTGCCATAACCAATTTTCAAAAAGAAAAAAGTTTAAAAAAATAATACCCGCTCGTATTATTTTTTTATTCTTAAAGTTTTAGTTAAAACACTTACATTTTTTAATTCATTAACATATGAATAAAGACTACTTTCTTTAATATGTTTATAGCCAAAAGTATTTAAATAATCTATAACTACATCATTATAAACCCCAACTAAACCGGTATTAATGACATAAGTTTTCCCATTATTCATATTTATATAAAACAGGTAAACATTTAAATAACAAACATTATCAATTATTACTTCATCATACACTTTTTCTAATACTTTATGATTTTTAGATAACAATAATAACTTAAAATTAATTAAAGGATTACATGATATCAAATTAATATTACTTTCTTTAAACTGATTCATACTAAAATATCCTTCACTTTTAAGACTACCACTATAATTTTCAATATCATCAGGTTCAAAATATCCCGTAAAAATAAATCTTCTTGAAACATTTCTATTTTCATCTTGCATTTCTAAAACTTTATACTTAATTACAATTAATTGACCTACACCATTTAAAATAATATCATAAGCCCTATATTCTTGCATTTAATCATCTCCATAAAAGGTATTTTAACACGTTTTTAGGAAATAATAAAGAAAAAGGAGGAAAAGTTATGAAAAAAGCAGGATGTAATAAGTGTCAAGAAACAACAGTTCAAGGACGAGCTTATATCGATGAATCATCTGGGCTTCTATGTGTATCACTAGAAGAAAAATATGAAAAACCAGCTGGTTTAAAAGTATTAGTACCTTTTATTTGTACAACATGCGGAACAACTACATGGAAAACAATTGATACAAACGAAGACAAAAAATAGCATATACCTATTTTTTTCTTTTGATAGAAATTAACTCATTTCCATCAAATACAAGTTCAATAATATCAATTCCATCCCAAGTACCATCAACAATAGCCTCATCTTGATAATTTAAAATAAGTCTATTATCCAAATTAAAACCTTTAGTACAATACTCACTAAGCAAACAAGTAATAGCTACATTATGGGTAAATAAAGCTATAGTCTTATTAGAACTTTGGTTTAATAAAATTTTAATAAAGCGAAGCATTCTTTTCTTTACATCATTCAAAGATTCTCCTCCCGGAAGCTTATAAAGAAAGTCATTTTCTTGCATTTCAGTTATCATTCTAATTTTCCTATCACCTAACTCGCCAATAATCCTTTCACCAAGTAGAGACTTTATATTTATATCAAGCTCTAACTTTTGAGCTAAATATTTAGCTGTTCCAATACTCATTACATAAGGAGAAGCATAAATTTCTTGAACGCTTTGTAAATCTTTATTACTTGCTAATTTTTTGCTAGCTTCTTCACCTTCGATTGAAAGAATCCTTTTTTCTCGTTTATGTTCTAAAGAATCTTTATCAGGAAAAACAAGATTATTCATTGTTAAACTATTATTAATTAAATAAATTACTGTCAAAGTTATCACCTACTCTAAAAATATTATAAAAGAAAAAAGAACATAAGAATTAATTTACATTAATTCGCCTAACCTCACGATTAGTTTTTTTCTGCTGTACTTTCGTACTATACAGACCTTATTTCCGAGAGTCGCTCCCGTACTAATTTGTTTTTTTATTTATTTTACATTTATATTTTAA
>CALVHJ010000010.1 GCA_944327425.1 uncultured Bacilli bacterium | reverse complement strand
TTCCCATCTTTATTGTTATTGGCGTGTTTTTTCTCTTAATTATGCTCGAACCGGATTTTGGGACTGCTATGGTTATAGCTCTTACGCTTATTGCTTTAATCTTTATTTCTGGTTTAAAAATATCTTTTTTTGTAAAGGTGGGAGTATTAGGCCTTGCCGGCATAGTTGCTCTAATTATCGCTGCTCCCTACCGTATGGCCAGAATAATATCTTTCTTAAATCCTTGGAGTGATCCTTTAGGTAGTGGTTATCAAATTATTCAAAGTTTATATGCTATAGGTCCTGGGGGACTTTTAGGCCAAGGATTCTTAAAATCAAGACAAAAGCACTTTTATTTACCTGAACCTCAAACTGATTTTATTTTTTCGATTATAAGTGAAGAATTTGGTTTTTTAGGAGTCATTATAGTTTGTAGTTTTTTCTTTTTCATTTTTTATCGTATACTTAAAATAGCCTTAAGTTCTAATGATCTATTTAAGAAATACTTAGTTTTTGGCCTTGCTTTTGGTATATTTATTCAAGCTGCCTTAAATCTAGCTGTCGTAGTAGGTTTAATTCCTGTAACAGGAGTAACTCTTCCTTTCTTTTCTTATGGCGGTTCCAGTTTATTAATAAGTATGATATGTATTGGTCTAGTTTTAAATGTAAGTCGCGAAAATTAAAAGCTCATTAAATATGCTTTATAGTATGATTTTATAACTTTTATTTATACTAATAAAGGTGTATATAATGAAAAGAGTTATTAAATATAGTTGTATTATTTTATTTGCTATTATTTTAATAAGTGGGGGAATTTATTTTTATTTAAACAAAGAAGGTTATCAAGTAGTCTTTAACTCTAATGGGGGAAACATAATTAAACCTCTTAATACTGGTTTAAAAAGAACTGTTGAAAAACCTGATAATCCCACCAAAGAAGGTTACATATTTTTAGGTTGGTACCTAGATTCAGAAAAATTTGATTTTAATACCAAAATAGAGGAAAATATAACCTTAACAGCTCATTGGCAAGAAGAAAAAGAAACAGTCTATACTTTATCATTTGATTCTTTAGGTGGTAATGTTATTTCTGATATAACTATAAAAGAAGGTGAAGAGTTAAAAAGCAT
The DNA here is from genome assembly GCA_944327425.1 of uncultured Bacilli bacterium. Taxonomy (GTDB): domain Bacteria; phylum Bacillota_I; class Bacilli_A; order RF39; family UBA660; genus Caccenecus. Next base: position 21,110 of record CALVHJ010000010.1, on the reverse strand, counting down.
ACCAACACCTATAAAAGAAGGCTACAACTTTATAGGCTGGTATTATCACAATAAAGCCTTCGATTTTAAAACGCCAATTACCAGCAATATGACCTTTATTGCCAAATATGAAAAAGCCTAAATGACTTAAATAAAATTACTAAAAAGGTAGCATTATTTCTTTTTTTTTTGTATAATAAGGTCATGAGGTGAAAGAAAAATGAAAATATTAACAGTAAATGCTGGTAGTTCATCCCTAAAGTTTTCTTTATTTGAAATGCCAGAAGAAAAAGTGATTGCCAGTGGACTATTTGAAAAAATTGGCTTAAATGATAGTTTTTATACTATCAAATATAATGGTGAAAAAATAACTAAGGAATATGATTTAAAAGATCATAGTATTGCCGTTAATAAGTTAATGAGTGAGCTAATAGAGCTTGGTATTATTAACTCCTTAGATGAAATAGAAGGGGTTGGCCATCGGATTTTACACGGAGCTCAAGAATTTAGTGAACCAACAGTTCTTAGCGAGGAAATAGTAAAAGAGATATCTAAATATAATGAATTAGGACCTCTTCATAATCCTGCTAATCTTATGGGAGCATCATCATTTATTAAAGCTCTTCCTAATGTAATTAATGTTGGTGTTTTTGATACAGCTTTTCATCAAACAATGGAAGAAAAAGAATACTTATATCCAGTTCCTTATGAATGGTATGAATTATATGGTATTAGAAAATATGGTTTCCATGGTACTAGCCACAAATACATATCTAAAGTTATGAGTGAAGCTTTAGGTCCAGACATCAAAATCATTAGTTGTCATATAGGAAATGGTGGCTCTTTATGTGCTATAAAAAATGGCAAAGTTGTTGATACAACTATGGGATTTACTCCTCTAGCTGGGATTATGATGGGAAGTCGTAGTGGGGATATTGATCCTAGTATCATTCCTTTTATCATGAAAAAACTAAATAAGAGTGCTGATGAAATTATCACCATGTTAAACAAAAATAGTGGTCTTCTTGGTATAAGTGGCATAAGTAGTGATTCAAGAGATGTTGAGAGTGGAGCTTTAAATGGTGATCCAAGATGCATATTAGCTGAGGAAATGTATGCTCAAAAAATAGCTAATTATATAGCCGTGTACAACAATTTATTAGATGGAGCTGATGCTATTGTGTTAACCGCTGGCGTTGGTGAAAATAGTAAAACAATGCGTAAAATGATAATTGATCGTATTCATTCTTTAGGTGTCTACATAGATGATAAGCTAAATGATTTTCGTGGTGAATTTAGAAAAATCAGTACTGATGATTCTAAGATATTAGTATATGTTGTTCCAACTAACGAAGAACTTATGATAGCTCTAGATACTTACAATATTATAGTAGGTGATAAAAATTAATAATAATATTATCAAAAAAGTATATAAAAAAATTAAAGAATATCAAAAAATCATTATTGCCCGTCATGTTGGCCCAGATCCTGATGCGATAGCATCTACTACGGCTCTTCGTGATTCTATTCGCATCACTTTTCCAGAAAAAGAAGTTTATGCCGTAGGACTAAGTGTATCTAAATTCAAATATTATGGTATCTTAGATAAAATTGATAATGAAAATTACGATAATTGTCTTTTAATAGTATTAGATGTTCCCAATATATCTCGAGTTGATGGAATTGAAGGCTTAAATTACAAAGAAATATTAAAAATAGATCATCATCCTGCTGAAGATATCAAAGGACCTGTTGATTGGACTGATGAGACTAGTTGCTCGACCTGTCAAATGATTGCTGAACTTATTTTAAAAACTCCCCTTAAACTCGATACCAAAATTGCGGGTAACCTTTATCTAGGTATTGTCTCTGATAGTGATCGTTTCTTACTATCCTACACGAGTAATAAAACTTTTCAAATAGTTCATGATTTAATTAAAGCTAGCAAACTTGAATTTACATCTTTATATAACTATTTATATGATCGCAGTTTAGATGAAGTTAGATTTCAAGGTTATTTAGCCACTAATATGACAGTTACAGAAAATGGCCTTGGATATATAATTATTCCTAGTGATATTATTAAAGAATATAATGTTGATTTAGCAACCCCAGCTAATTTAATTAACAATTTTAATTTTATTAGAGAAGTAATTGTCTGGACATTTATTACCGAAGATATTAAAAATAATGTTTATAAAGTAAGTATACGTTCTCATGGCCCTGTTGTTAATGAGACTGCTAGCAAATATAATGGTGGTGGCCACAAATATGCTAGTGGTGCCAGAATTACTAGTAAAGAAGATATTGATAATTTTATCAAAGATTTAGATGAACTTTGCGAAAATTATAAAAGAGCGAGCATCAGTAATATATAAACTCATGAAAAATGAGTTTTTAAATGTCTATTTTTTGTAAATCTTTTGTCTATTTCTTGTTGCTAACTTTCTAGCGTGCTATAATATGTTCGTACCATAATTTTAAGGAGGCAATATGGAAAAAAAATATGTATACCTTTTTAGTGAAGGTAATAAAGACATGAGAGATTTATTAGGAGGAAAGGGTGCTAATTTAGCCGAAATGACTTCTATTGGACTTCCTGTTCCTAGAGGTTTTACTGTTACAACTGAAGCTTGTAATAAATATTATGAAGATAAAGAAGTAATAGATGAAGCTATTAAAGAAGAAATTTATACTAAATTAGAAGAACTAGAACATATTACAGGTAAAACTTTAGGTGATAAAGATAATCCTCTTTTAGTAAGTGTTAGAAGTGGTGCTAGAGCTAGTATGCCAGGTATGATGGACACCGTTTTAAATTTAGGTTTAAATGATGAAGTAGCTATAGGATTTACTAAACTTACTAATAACAAACGTTTTGTTTATGACTCATATCGTCGTTTTATTCAAATGTTTGCTGATGTTGTTAAAGGATACCCAAAATCAAGTTTTGAACGTCGTTTAGATGAGATAAAAGAAGCTAAGAATGCTAAATTTGATACAGATCTAACGGATGAAGATATGGTAGAAGTAACTAACGAATTTAAAAAAATCTATAAGTAAATAGCTAAAGAAGAATTTTCTCAAGATCCAAAAGTTCAATTAATTGAAGCTGTTACTGCTGTATTCAGAAGTTGGAATAATGAAAGAGCTATATATTATAGACGAATGAATGATATTCCATCTAGTTGGGGTACGGCCGTTAATGTTCAAGAAATGGTTTATGGAAATAGAGGTAATACTTCTGGTACTGGGGTTGCTTTTACTAGAAACCCTGCAACTGGAGAAAATAAACTTTATGGTGAGTACTTAATTAATGCTCAAGGTGAAGATGTTGTAGCCGGCATTCGGACCCCAGAACCAATAAGTAGACTTGAAAGCGATATGCCAGAAGTATATCAAGAGTTCTCTAAAATTGCCAAAATTTTGGAAAATCATTACAAAGATATGCAAGATATGGAATTTACCATCGAAAATGGCAAACTTTTCATGCTTCAAACGAGAAATGGTAAGAGAACAGCTACTGCTGCTTTAAAAATAGCTGTTGATTTAGTTAATGAAGGTTTAATCACCAAAGAAGAAGCTTTACTTAAAGTTGAACCAAAACAACTAGATAGCCTACTTCATCCAACCTTCAATGCTGAAGCTCTTAAAAATGGTAAAGTAATTGCTAGTGGTCTTGCTGCATCTCCAGGAGCTGGAGCTGGTAAAATTTATTTTTCAGCTGAAGATGTTACTGAACATGCTAATATGGGCGAAAAAACGATATTAGTAAGACTTGAAACATCACCAGAAGATATTGAAGGAATGAATCATGCTGAGGGAATACTTACCATCCGTGGTGGTATGACAAGCCATGCTGCTGTTGTTGCACGTGGTATGGGACGTTGTTGTGTTTCTGGTTGTGGCGAACTTAATATTGATGAAGAAGCTAAGACACTAACTACGAAAGAAGGTAAAGTTTATCATGAAGGTGATGAAATAAGTTTAGATGGTTCAACTGGCTTAGTTTATGATGGTTTAATTACTACAGAAGAACCAAGTATTAGTGGCGATTTTGAAACATTCATGACTTGGGCTGATGAGATGCGAAGAATGAAAGTTCGTACCAATGCCGATACCCCAAGAGATGCTATACAAGCTCGTAAATTTGGAGCTGAAGGAATTGGCTTATGCCGTACAGAGCATATGTTCTTTGAAAGTGATAGAATATTTAATTTTAGAAAAATGATAACAGCTGAAACTTTAGAACAAAGAGAGGCCGCTTTAGAAGACATTCTTCCATATCAAAGAGGAGACTTTGAAGAACTATTTAAAGCCATGTCTCCATATAGTGTTACTATTCGTTTCTTAGATCCACCTTTACATGAATTTTTACCACATACTGACGAAGAAATTAAACCTCTAGCCGAAAGTTTAAGCATGAGTTTTGAAGCTTTAAAGAAAAGAGTAGAATCTTTAAAAGAATTTAACCCAATGATGGGACATAGAGGTTGTCGTCTAGCCATAACTTATCCAGAAATAGCGAGAATGCAAACTAGAGCTGTTATTGAAGCTGCTATTAATGTAGGTCGGGAAGGTATAGAAGTAACCCCAGAAATTATGATTCCTTTAGTTGGTGATGCTAAAGAACTTAAATTTGTTCGTGATATAGTTTGTGAAGAAGCAGACAGATTAATTAAAGAAGCTGATGTTGATTTAACTTATCATGTAGGAACAATGATTGAAATACCAAGAGCAGCCCTAACCGCTGACAAAATAGCTGAATATGCTGAATTCTTCTCATTCGGAACAAACGACTTAACTCAAATGACTTATGGATTCTCAAGAGATGATGCTGGCAAGTTCTTGAATGATTATTACAAAAATCAAATTTTTGAGTCTGATCCATTTGCCAAAGTAGATACTGAAGGTGTTGGTGAACTTGTGCGTATTGCTGTAGAAAAAGGTAGAAGAACTAGACCAAATATTCATTTAGGAATATGCGGTGAACATGGTGGAGACCCTGCTAGTATTGAGTTCTGTGAAAGTGTAGGACTTGATTATGTATCATGTAGTCCATTTAGAGTTCCTATTGCTAGACTTGCTGCAGCTCAAGCAGTGATCAAGTCTGGAAAGACAAGTAAATAGCAAATACCGAAGTGCTTTTAACTCGCATAATCATTACAAAAGATGACTTATTTAGGTATTGTGATGTAATTCCTGAATATAAAAAGGCAAAGTAAAAAAAATAATCATTAATATTTATATATAAATTAGGCTAAGATGTTGAATTAATTACATCTTAGTCTTTTTTTGAAGATTAAATCTTTAAGAAGCTTGCACGCATAAAATACTATTTGGCTTAAATAGAAACATAGAGCCGAAAAAACTCTACTATTTTACTTTTTTTATCTGCTATTTTATGTTACAATATTTTTAAAGAGGTTGATATAATGCAAAAAAATCAAAAAAAAGACAATAAACAAAAAACTATTAAACTATATGAAGCTTTATTTTTTGGCTTATGTATTTTACTATTTGTTTTTTTAATTTTTAAAATATGGTGGTGATAAAATGAATAAAGAAATTAAGCTTCGTACTTTTCTAATTATTATAGTTGTTTTTGTTATCATTGAAGTAACTTTATTATTTCTTTTAATGCCTAAACAAATTGAAAATTATTGTGAAAGGGCAATATGTAACGAAGACGCTACTATTTGTGCTGTATATGGCGATAATGATAAAATCATATGGCGAGGATCATGCAGTAATGACAATTAATGGTAAGTCTTGTCTTTTTAAGATAAATTTGTTAAAATATAATGTGTACTTTGAGGTGCCATCATGCGTTATTTAGGTTTAGACTTAGGAACTAAAACTTTAGGCGTTGCCATTAGTGATCCAACCGTTACTATAGCAAGTCCCCTAAAAGTAATAAGGTTTCCGGAAGGAAAGTATGATATTGCTCTAAAGGAATTACAAAATATTTTAAACACATACGAGATATCTAAAATAGCTTTAGGTCTACCTAAAAACATGAATAACACTTATGGGTACGCAAGTAAAAGAAGTATGGATTTTAAAACTATGTTAGAAAGTATAACGGATATTCCTATATATTTAGTTGATGAAAGATTAAGTACTGTTGAAGCCCAAAATATTTTATTAGAAGCTAATACTAGTCGTAAATCTCGCAAAAAAGTTATTGATGGCATATCTGCTGTTCTAATTTTAGAAACATTTATTAAAATGGAGGAAAATAAATGAGTGAAGAAAAAAATCGTTATTTTACGATAACAGATAAAGATGGAAATACTATTGAATACGAAATTCTTTTCACTTTTGATTCTGAGGAAACATCAAAAAGTTATATTGTTTTTACCGATAATACCTTTGATAAAGATGGCAATATTATTACTTATGCCGCTAATTATGACAAAACCGGTGAAGTATTAGAACTACAGGATATCGAAACTGAAGAAGAATGGAATCTAATCGAAAATCTACTCGCAAGTATTGAAGAAGCAAGTGAATAAGGAGTATTATGAAAAAGAAGTTAATCATTATTATAGGGGTAATTTTGGTTATAATTATTTTATTAATAAGTCTTTATTTTTACGGGCTAACACCTGTATCTAAAGAAAGTGATACCATTACTTTTACCATTACTAGCGGTGAGAGTAAACCGGATATTATTGATGCTCTAGATAAAGAAGGACTTATTAAAAGTAAAGTATCAGCTTACATTTATGTAGCCATACATCGCAATCTCAATTTACAAGCTGGTGATTATGAATTAAGTCCTAACATGAGTTTAGAAGAAATATTAAATAAATTTCATGATGGAGAAATTATAACTGAAGATAACACTTTTGACCTAACTTTTGTTGAAGGAAGAAGACTTGTTAGGTATGCGGATACCATAGCAAGTGCTACTAACACAACTAGCGAAGAAGTTATTGAGGTCTTAAGTGATCCTGAATATTTAAATGAGTTAATAGATGAATACTGGTTTTTAACCGATGATATTTTAAACGAAGATATTTATTATCCTTTAGAAGGATATTTGTTTGCTAGTACTTATGAGTTATATAATGGCAGCAGTATTAAAGATATTGTAAAAAGAATGCTTGATGGTATGAATGCCGTTTTAAGTAATTATCAAGAAGAGATAGAAAAAAGCAACTATAGCATTCACGAACTTTTAACATTAGCTAGTATTGTTGAAGTTGAAGGTTCAACTAGTGGCGATCGTGCTGGTGTAGCCGGAGTTTTTTATAACCGTTTAGAATCAGGTTGGAGCTTAGGTAGTGATGCAACTACTTATTATGCTGCCGGTGTTGAATTTAGTGAACGGGACTTATATGTAAGTGAAATAAATGATATCAATGCTTATAATACAAGACCAGCGGCGATGGCCGGACGTCTTCCGGTAGGGCCAATTTGTTCTCCAAGTGAAGAATCAATTGAAGCTGTCTTAAACCCCGAACATCATGATTATTATTTCTTTGTCGCTGACAAAAATGGTAAGACTTATTTTACCAAAACTAATGCTGAACATGATGCTGTGATAAGCGAATTACAAGCAAGTGGTTTATGGTATGAATATAATTAATTAAGAGGTGATTTTAAAATGAAAGAACTAATACTTGAAATGGAGGAATATGCCTCCCTTAAAAACATTCCTATTATTGAAAAAGATTCTATTGCTTTTATAATGAAATATATCAAGAAGAATAATATTAAAAACATTCTTGAAATAGGAAGTGCTATTGGTTATTCGACAATACTTATGGCTAGTGTTGCTCCCGAAGTTACTGTAACAACTATTGAACGCGATGAAGCAAGATATATGGAATGTTTAAAAAATGTCAAAAAATGTGGCTTTGAAAAAAAGATAAATGTTGTTTTTCAGGATGCCCTAGAAGTTAACTTAACTGGTGTTAAATATGATATGATTTTTATTGATGCCGCTAAAGGTCAATATATTAAATTTTTTGAAAAATTCCAATATTTTTTGAATGATGGTGGAATTATTATAACTGATAATTTAAAATTTCATGGTCATGTTGGTAAATCTAAAGAAATTGAATCTAAAAATTTAAGAGGGTTAGTCGAAAAAATCGAAGATTATATTGAATTTTTAAAAAACAATAAAGATTTTGAAACCAATTTTTATGATGTTGGTGATGGCCTATCAGTGAGTGTAAAAAAAGATGATAAATAATTATTTATTAGTAGTTCAAAATAAAAGTATTATTGCCAAATTACCAGAAAGTAACATTACTTTCCTTTTTCCTCTTAAGGACTTTACTGTAGGGTTTCCTACTACTTATTCTTTAGAGGATATAGATATTGATAATGCTTTTATTTTTGTTAATCGTATCCTTGATAATGCCTCTTTCCTAGAATTTAAAAAAACGATCAAGAAATTACCATCAAATATCAAAGGAATTGTTTTTGATGATATTGGTATCTTAGAATTTTTAAATAATAGTTCAAGCTCTTTAACTAAAATTCTTTTTCTCAATCATTTTAATTGCAATTATCTAAGTATAAATACTTACTTAGATTATGTCGATAGTGTTTTAGTAAGTCCTGATCTAACTTTTTTAGAAACAAACGAAATTCTTAAATTAGCTAAAAAGAAATTAGTCACTTATACATTTGGTCATGTTAACATCATGTATTCTAGACGTACCCTTATAACTAATTACAATAAAGAATTTAATAAAAGTGTTCCGCTAATTAGTGAAATAACTAATGATTTAAAGCAAAAATTCAAAATAGTTGAAAATAAATATGGTACGGTTATCTATACAAATGAGCCTTTTAATGGCCTTAGATATCGTGGTAACTCTAATATTTTATATCATTTTATCAATTCTCTATTTTTAAATGATGAAGAAATAATCAAAATAATAAATAGTACCAGTAATTTAGAAAGTGATTATCCTTATTCTTATTTAGCTTTAGAAGAAGGAATAGTTAGAATAAAGGAGCGAGAAAAATGATAGAACTTTTATCACCTGCCGGTAATCTTGAGAGATTAAAAATAGCTTGTTTATATGGAGCAGATGCTATATATATTGGCGGATATAATTATTCTCTTAGAGCTAATGCTATTAATTTTAGTGAAAATGAATTAAAAGAAGCCGTATCTTACGCTCACGGTTTAAATAAAAAAGTATATGTTACAGTTAATATTGTTTTTCACAACCAAGATTTAGAAGGTTTAAAAAATTATTTAATAAGTCTTGCTAATATTAAAGTAGATGCTGTAATTGTAAGTGATATCGCTGTTATTAAAATTATTAATGACAACCAAATACCTTTAGAAATACATTTATCTACCCAAGCTAGTACTCTAAATTATGAAGCCGCTTTGTTTTATAAAAAACTAGGAGTAAAAAGAATAGTTTTAGCCAGGGAAGCTAGTCGTGATGATATAAAAATTATCAAAGAAAAAACGGGACTAGACTTAGAATGTTTTATTCAAGGCGCTATGTGTACTAGTTTTAGTGGAAAATGTGTTTTATCTAATGTCACTACCAATCGTGATTCTAACAGGGGAGGATGTGCTCAAATATGCCGCTGGTGTTTCAATATTAATAATGAAAAAGAAGTTTTTAGTATTACTCCCAAAGATTTAAACATGTCGATATACTTAAAAGATATGCTAGAAATTGGCGTAAATTCTTTTAAAGTAGAAGGAAGAATGCGTTCAATTTACTATATTGCGACTGTTATTTATGAATATCGTCACCTGTTAGATAAAATAAAGAGTAATACTTTAACTAATAGTGACATACTATATTCTAACGATATTATTAATCGTTGTGCTAACAGAGAATCTACACCCCAATTTTATGATAAACTACCAACTAACAAAGAACAATACTATTTAGGAAGAGAAGAAGTATCTAATCAAGATTTTTTAGGACTTGTTCTAGACCGCGTTGATAAGTTTTTATTAGTTGAAGAACGTAATTATTTTAAAGTTGGTGATACTGTTGAATTTTTTGGTCCCAACATTGATGCTATAACTATCAAAATATCTAAGATGTATGACGAAAATATGCAAGCTATCGACATAGCACGACACCCAAGAATGCACGTTTACTTAGAACTTGACAGTAATATTCCTAAAAATGCTATGATGCGATTAAAAGTATTTGACAAAAATAGTTATTTGTAGTATTCTTTTGTAGATGCAAAAAATAATGAGGTGAAAATAAATGAATAATGAAAACATAGTAGTACTTACCCCAGAAGGGTACTTAGAACTAGAGCAAGAGCTTATCGATCTAAAATTAAATAAAAGACCAGAAGTAATAAATGCCTTAAAATATGCTCGTTCTCTAGGTGATTTATCAGAAAATGCTGATTATGATGCTGCTAGAAATGAACAAGCTCAATTAGAAAGCCGTATTAAAGAACTAGAGTACAAACTTGAACATTGCGAGATAATTGATAACAAAGATAAAAATATTGCTAATGTAGGCTCAACTATTGTTATTGAATATGCTCCGGGTTATGACGAAGAATATAAACTAGTTGGTTCTCTAGAAGCTGATCCCTTTAATAACAAAATTTCTAATGAGTCCCCAATTGGCAAGGCCGTAATTGGTCATAAAGCTGGAGAAGTGGTTTCTGTTGATAGTCCTAATGGTGCTTATGAAGTTACTTTAAAAAGTGTAAACTAATTGTAATTCTTAAATAAATATGTTATAATTGACTAGACCCAAGAAAAAGCAATCCGCTTAACATGCTTAACATGCCCAGTTAATGATTGTTGGTTAAATATATTTAGAAAGGATGTGGAAGTATGGCTAATTTAGTTGACAAAATCAATGAACGTCATACCAGAAAAGATATTCCTGAATTTCGCGTTGGCGACACTGTACGTGTTGATGTATGGGTTAAAGAAGGAAAGAAGGAGAGAATCCAAGCTTTTGAAGGCTTAGTAGTAGCTAAAAAGGGCAGTGGTGTATCTGAAACTTTTTCTGTAAGGAAAAAATCAGGAGGCATCGGTGTTACTCGTATATTTCCTGTTAATTCACCGACAATTTATAAAATTATAAAAAAAAAAAAAGGTCTTGTTAGACGTGCTAAACTTAACTTTATTAAAGGAATGCGTAAAGAATATCGTGTTAAAGAAAGAAACGATAGTATTAAAGGTGAATAACTCATGAAAAACTTGAGTTTTTTTCTTTATAAAAACATATTGAACAATTACGAAAAAAGTGATACTATAAATCTAGCTTAACGAAAGAGTGATAAAATGAAATTTTTAAAAAGTTTAGTTCCTTATATTATAATTATTGTTATTGTTGTATTTATAAGAACCTTTATTATTACCCCTGTTAAAGTAAATGGCTCTAGTATGTATCCCACTTTAGAGGGTGATGAAATTATGCTTTTAAATAAACTAGGAAGTATAGATCGTTTTGATATTGTTGTTTTAAAATTAGATGGTGATGATGATAATTTAATAAAAAGAATTATTGGTTTGCCTGGTGAAACCGTTGAAATAAAAGAAAATCAAATATACATAAATGATGAATTGCTAGAAGACCCTTATGGTTATGGCGTAACTTACAATATTGATCCTGTAACATTAGGTAGTGATGAATATTTTATTTTAGGTGATAATCGAATTATATCTTTAGATAGTCGTGTCTTTGGTAAAATTCATGAAAGTGAAATAAAAGGAACTACCAATTTTATTATGTATCCTTTTAGTAAAATCGGTAAAGTAGAATAGGAAGGGTGCCTATGAATTTTGAATTAAAAGAAGCCGAGTTAAGCGATATTCCTAAACTTATTAATTATAAATTGAAAAGCATATTTGCTTATGCACCTAATTTACCTAAAGAAGAAGTGCTAAAAATTAATAATTATGTTAAAAATAATATTCGTCAAAATTTAGAAAGTATTCAAGTAATATGTGTTAATAAAAAAGTTATTGGTTGTGTAATTCTCGAAAATATTGATGATGGTATATTATTAGACGAAATATATTTAGAACAGGCCTATCGTAATCAAAAAATAGGTACTAAAATTATTAATCAAATACTAGAAAATAATGATATAGTATATTTATGGGTTTATAAATTAAATACTAAGGCTTTATCTTTATATCAAAGATTAGGCTTTAATATAATTGAAGAAACTGAAGAAAGATATTATATGAAGATAAGGAATAATTTAAGTTTTATGATTCTTAATGGTATAGATATAGGAATAAGTAAAATTGAGTTAGATAAAAGCGACTTACGAATTACTGATCAATCTGGTAAATATTGTTTACAAGTTTGTGTATTTTATAATTGGAACGACATTAATAAAATAAGGAATAACCAAAAAGAAGAAATAGATTTTAATGAATACTGTTTATCTCTAAATAATGAACCGGCTTTAATTTGGCCGACAAAAAATTTTGTAGAAAAAATAAATGCTGATTTAATATGTTTTTATTTAGAATTTAAAGACTTATCTAATACAACCCATTATATGAATAAAAGAGGTTATTTTGATATTAAATTAAAGTCTCTTATAGTTAAAGCCTATATTGATTATAAAGATATAGTTGATATAAACAAAAGATCAAATAAATAAAGAGTTTTATATATTTAAGCAAAAATGCTAGACAAGAGATGAAGTTATCTTTTATAATTAGAATTGAGGTGTAATATGATAATTAATTATTCAGACCAAGAAGTAATACAAGGGAAAAAATCTATATTTTTAGCTGGACCTACCCCAAGAAGAGAAAATATTTTTTCTTGGCGTACTAAGGCCTGTCAGCTTTTAGAACAGATGGGTTTTGATGGTGTTGTCTATGTCCCTGAATATTCTACTTGGAAACCTAAAGAAGATTATGTCGATCAAGCCATGTGGGAAAGAGCTTCCCTAACCAATGCTACTGTAATTTTATTTTGGATACCTAGAAAATTACCGGATATGGCTGCTTTTACTACAAATGTCGAATTTGGCTATTGGCTTCATAGTGGTAAAGTTATTTACGGAAGACCAAATGATGCCTCTAAAATTAAATATCTTGACTGGCTATATAAAGTGGATTATGGTAAAAATCCTTATTCAGATTTAGAATCTTTATTAAAAGCTTCAATATCCTTAGCAAATGATTTATATGATGAACAAATAAGTGAAATATTACCATTAAAAGAAAGAAATATAATAAGAACATTAAAGAAACAGGAAGCTAAATATGACTAATCTCTTTTTAGAAACTCCCGGGCTAAATAGAAAAGAAGAAGCCTTAGCATACTTAGAAGAACATGTAAAATATAAATCAGATTTAAATGGAACTGGTAGTATGGATAACTGCCTAGAAAAAACAACTTATGAAGAATGGTTATTAGAGCTTGAAAGAAGAAAAAATCCAGAATATGTAAAGAAAATAAATAGATGTCTTTCTAAAACCTTTTTTGTAGTAAGAAGAGTTGATAATAGAATAGTTGGTATGATAAATGTTAGATACCATATTTCCGCTGAGATGTTAAAAAGGGGAGCGTCTCATATTGGTTATGGCATAAGACCTAGTGAACGAAGAAAGGGTTATGCCAAAATAGCTTTATATTTAGGATTGTTAGAAGAACAAAAACTAGGTGAAGAAAACATTTTACTTGAGTGTACCGTTGATAATATTGGTTCTAATAAAACGATTCAGGCTTTAGGTGGCAAATTAGAAAAAACTGAACTTGATCAGAATGATAATACTATGACTTGTTATTATTGGATTAATGTAAATGATTCAATAAAAAGGTACTATTCCCAATATAATCATAAGATAAATTAGGAAATAATAACCTTATTAATTAGCTAAAATGAGAAAATAGTCAGAAAGAAAAGTATAATATAATGAAATAGATTTAAAATGAGGAAGTAAAAATAATGACCAATATAAACTACCTAATTACGATTTAAGAAATTATTTGATTTTAAATCTTATATATTTTCATTTTAAAAAGTGAAAATTATTAAAATTTGCTAAAAATAAGGAGATGAGATAAATGGATAACCTAATAAATGAAAACCAAGATATTGTTTTTTATAATGATGAAGAAGGAAACTTTAATGTTGAAGTATTAATTAAAGATGAAGATGTATGGTTAAATACAAAGATGTTAGCAGAGCTTTTTCAAATTGATCGCACTGGAATTATAAAGCACATATCTGATATATATAAAGATGATGAATTAAGTAAAAATTCAACTTATGCAAAAATTGCACAAGTTCAAAAAGAAGGCAATAGGAAAGTCACAAGAGAAATTGATTATTACAATCTAGATATGATAATTTCTTTAGGTTTTAGAATTAACTCAAAAACAGCAATTAAGTTTAGAACCTGGGCTAATAAACTATTAAAAGATTATATAGTTAAAGGCTATAATTTAAACGAAGATAGGTTTATGAAAGCAAATAGAAGCGATTTAGAGTATTTTGACGAATTACTAGAAAAGATAAAATTAATAAGAACTAGCGAAAGAATGTTTTATCAAAAAATTACTGATATATTTGCAGAATGTAGTATAGATTATGTAAAAGATAGTGAACTTGCAAGTACTTTCTATAAAACTATTCAAAATAAGTTCCACTTTGCTATTACGCATCAAACAGCAGCAGAAATAATTTACTCTAGAGCAGATGCCAAGAAAGAATATATGGGACTAAAAACGTGGAAAAACTCACCCAATGGTAAAATATTAAAAAGTGATGTAAGCATCGCTAAAAATTATTTGGCTAAAAAAGAATTAGAAGGATTAAATGATTTAGTTAATTTATATTTAGATACAGCAGAAAACCGTGCCAAAAGACATATTCCTATGAAAATGGTAGATTGGATTAAATCTGTAGAAGATATATTTAAAATAAATTTTTATGATAATTTAACTCATAAAGGAAATATTAGCCATAAAAAAGCTGTAGAGAAAGCAGAAAGCGAATACGAAAAATACAAAATAATACAAGACAAAATATATATATCGGATTTTGATAAATTATTACTAGAGGCAGAAAAAATAAAAAGTGGTGAAAATAATGAATAAATATAATTTACAAGAAACAGAAGAAAACTAAGTAACAAGAGATGGATTTATTACAAAAGTAACGATAAGACTGCTGAAAATTGTTTTGCGAATATATAAAAATGGATAGTTTAAAAGAATTTTTAATTATATCTAAGCAAATGAAAAAGTAGAAAAAGTTAACAGTTCAAAAATGTAATGGTGGATTAATTAAATAATATTAAAAAGGAGTGAAAAAATAATGACAAATATTAACTGGTATCCCGGCCATATGGCTAAAGCTAAAAGACTTATGAAAGAAGAATATAAACATATAGATGTAGTATATGAACTTGTTGATGCAAGAATACCTAAATCATCAAAAATAGGTAATATATATGATATTATAGGTAATAAACCCAAGATTCTTATTATGACCAAAAAAGATCTAGCCGATGAAGAAGTGGCTTTAAGATGGGTTAAATATTATGAAAATTTAGGTACTAAAACTTTATTAGTTGATTTAAATAATGATGAAGATATTATGCGTATTGTTAAATCCACTCAGGAATTAGTAGTAAGTTTACAAGAAAGCCGCGAAGAAAAAGGATTACTAGCCAAAGAAATACGGGTTTTAGTAATGGGTGTTCCTAATGTTGGTAAATCAACTCTCATTAATCGTATGGTTGGTAAAAAAGTAGCTGATGTAGCTAATAATCCTGGTGTAACCAAAAGTTTAGTATGGCTTAAAACTAAACACAATATTATGCTTTTAGATACACCTGGTATTCTAGAACCTAAACTAGAAGTGCAAGATGTAGCCTTAAATCTTGCTGCTTTTAGTGCTATTAGACTAGAAGTTGTTGATGAATTTGAAATAGCTATTCATATATTAAAGAAATTAAACAAATACTATCCTGATAAACTACAAGAAAGATATGGCCTAACCCCGAGTTCTGTATCCTTAGATTATGAAGAAGCTTATAAAATAATTGGTAGTAATATAGGTGCTATCCATGGTGGCGAAATTGATTATGAGAAAGTAAGCAACAAGATAATTAATGATCTTAAATCAGGATATATAAAAGGAGTAGTTTTTGATCATGAGTTCTAATTTACTTAAATATGAAAAAGAACTATATAAAAATAATATTACCCTAATCGCTGGTGTCGATGAAGCTGGTCGAGGACCTTTAGTTGGCCCTGTCGTCGCTGCTGCTGTTATACTTCCGAAAAACTATCATTTAGAAGGCTTAAATGACTCCAAACAATTATCTGAGAAAAAAAGAGAAAAGTTTTATGAAATTTTAATGACAGAAGCTCTAAGTATTGGCATTGGTATAGTAAGAGCCTCCGAAATAGATGAACTAAATATTTTAGAAGCTAGTCGCAAAGCTATGTATATAGCCATAAATAATCTATCTATTACCCCAGAATATATCTTAAGTGATGCCATGAGCCTAAATGATATTGATATACCCACTCGTCCCATTATTCATGGTGATGCCCTATCTTTATCAATCGCTGCCGCTTCTGTTATCGCTAAAGTAACAAGAGATCATATCATGTATGAACTAGATCAAAAATACCCGAAATATAATTATAAGAAAAACAAAGGTTATCCTACTAAGGAACATTTAGAACTAATAAAAAAATATGGTATAACTAAGGAATATCGAATGAGTTATAAACCAGTTAAGTTTGTTATGGAGGAGTTAAGCAGTGAAGAAAATAAAGAAATGTCTTTCGAATAGAGTAATAGCAAATTATCTTTTATTGCTTGTTACTTTTACTTTGTTAGAAGTTTTATTTCGTTTAATTGATAATATGCCTTTATTAAATATAGCTAGTTTAAGAATCTTTTTAGGTCTTAATATTCTAGCTTTATTATTTGGCTATATTTTATCTTTTTTACCAAAAATAGTAAATAAGATTTTTAATCTATTATTATCTTTTATTGCAACAATTTATGGTATAGTAGAACTTGGCTTCCATAATTTTTTAGGAGTTTATGCAAGTATTGGTACTAATACTCAACTCGGGGCCGTATCAAGTTATATTAAAGATTTTTTAGGCAGTTTTAAATGGACTTTTTATTTATTAATCATTCCTTTTATTTTTCTTTTAGTTTATTATATTTTTATTGAAAAAACAGTTTCTGTTGATTTACCCAAAAGAAAACTTAGCCGTACTCTTGTCTTTTTAAAATCTATTCCAGTTTTCCTAATCATCATTTTAGGTTTATTTTATTATAGTAGCCTAAAAGTATCATTTATGCAGGATAAATTACAATCGACCACTGTTTATGAATTATTTATTAAACCAACCAATGCTAGTTTGGTTATTCGGAATTTTGGTTATATTGGTTATGGCTTACTTGACCTCAAAGAATATTTTTTCCCTGGGAAATTTTTAACTAATATTGAAATAGATCCTGAGCAAATAACTTCTTCATCTTCTGAAGAGGCGAAATATCATACTATCATTGATAATAATCTATGGCTAAATATTATTAATGAAGAAACAGATGAAGAGTTTAACACTTTAAATAAATATTTTATTAGTAACAAAGTTAGTAAAACTAATCAATACACAGGAAAGTTTGCTGGTAAAAACTTAATTATGATTATGGTTGAATCAGGTAGTAATATCCTATTGAATGAAACTTATTATCCTAATATTAATCGTCTAATTCAAAATAGTTATACTTTTACAAACAACTATTCTCCTCGAAATATTTGTAGTACTGGGAATAATGAAATGAGTACAATAATAAGTCTTTACTCTATAAATAACAATTGTACCGCCAATGTTTATCAAAATAATACTTATTTTACTAGCCTTTTTAATCTATTTAATAATGAAGGATATACTACAAACAGTTTTCATGACTATTATGATTGGTATTATGATCGTAATACAATTCATAAAAATATGGGAAGTATGAATTATTATGATGCCCTTGAATTAGATTTAGACTTTAGTTATACGTATGGAGCTTATAACACTTGGCCTAGCGACGAAGAATTAATTACTAAATATTTAGATATTCTAGCTGCAAGAGACTCATCACGACCCTTTATGAGTTTTATTACAACCGTTACTTCTCATCAACCTTACAGTACAAGTAGTGAATACGGAGATAAATATATGCATCTTTTTCCTGATGAATACTCTCGCGAGCTAAAGCGATATATGTCTAAATTAAAAGTAGTCGATAATGCTCTTGGTCTTCTTTTAGAAGGATTAGAAAACATGGAGCTACTTGAAGATACCGTAATTGTTTTATTTGCTGATCATTATCCTTATGCAATTGATATTGATACATTAAATCATGCCCTAGATTATGATGCCAGTGTTGATAATTTAGCAGACGCTACACCATTAATTATTTACAGCAGTGAATTAGAAAAAAAAGAAATTACACAATATACTAGTTACATTGATATTTTACCAACTATTGCTAATCTCTTTAACTTAAAATATGATTCAAGACTTTATATGGGTAGAGATGTCTTAAGTTTAGAGCAAGAAACTCCGGTTATTTTTATAGATGGTTCTTGGAAAAATAAATATGCTTTTTATAATGCTAGTACTAATAAAGTTCATTATTATACACAAAAAATGTATAGTGATGAAGAAATACTTGCAATTAATAAGGAAGTGCGGTTAAAATTAGAAATGAGTAGTTTAGCTATAAAAGAAAACTACTTTAGCTATTTAGAAAAGAAACTAAATAGTTATACCACTTCCAATTAAGAAAGGAATATTATGAGTGAATTAGTTATAGTGGAATCACCCGCTAAAAGTAAAACAATTGAAAAATATTTAGGAAATAATTATCATGTTGTATCTAGTAAAGGTCATATTAGAGATCTAGCTACGACTGGTAAATACGGATTGGGAATAGACATTGAACATGGCTTTACTCCTAATTACATTCCTATTAAAGGCAAGAAAAAAGAAATAGATAATCTAAAAAAACTTGCTAAATCAGCTGATAAAGTAATACTAGCAACCGACCCCGATCGGGAAGGGGAAGCTATATCTTGGCATTTATATGATGAATTAGGACTTGATGATGAAAAATCAGAACGGGTTGTTTTTAATGAAATAACTAAAGATGTAGTTATTGATGCGATAAATAATCCCAGGAAAATTGATATGGATTTAGTTAAGAGTCAAGAAACCAGAAGAATGTTAGATCGTATTATTGGGTTTAGACTATCTAAATTAATGCAAAGAAAAACAGGCGGCAAAAGTGCTGGGCGTGTCCAAAGTGTAGCTTTAAAACTAATTGTTGATCGCGAACGCGAAATTCTTGCTTTTGTGCCTGTTGAATATTGGACTATTGAAGCTGATTTTAACACTTTTAAAGCTAATCTAGAAAAATATCAAGATAAAAAAATTGAGATCAAAACCGAAAGTGAAGCTGATGAGATACTAAGCAAATTAACCAAATCATTTAAAATAGATAGTGTTGAAGAAAAAGAAAAGTTAAAAAAACCCAAAGATCCTTTTCGTACTTCAACTCTTCAGCAAATGGCTGCTAACCGGTTAAACTTCTCATCAAGTAAAACAATGCAAATAGCCCAAAAACTTTATGAAGGTATGAATATAGGAAGCGAAACTGTCGGTTTAATTACTTATATGCGTACCGATTCAACCAGACTCTCTGATGTTTTTGTTAATGATACTAAAAACTTTATTAAGAATAAATACGGATCTGAATACGTTGGCAGCATTAAAGTAGCAAAAGAGCCCAAAAATGCTCAAGATGCTCATGAAGCTATTCGTCCTACTAGTATTATGCGTACCCCTGAATCATTAAAAGAATATTTAAGTACAGATGAATACAAACTTTATCGACTAATTTATCTTCGATCACTCGCTTATTTAATGAGTAGTGCTAAAACCCTAGCTACCACAGTAAATCTCGAAAACAATGGTTATATGTTTAAAGCAACTGGCAGTGTTTTAAAATTTGATGGTTATTTAAAAGTATATAGTGAATATGAAGATAATGAAGATGTGATTTTACCTGATTTTAAAAACTATCATAGTGATGTAGTAGTAGCCGATACCATCGAAAAATTCCAACACTTTACCAAACCGGCCTCAAGATATACTGAAGCTAGTTTAATTAAAGAAATGGAAAGTCTAGGTATTGGTAGACCTTCTACTTATGCAACCATTATGAAAACCATTCAAGATAGGGGATATGTAAAACTAGAAGATAAGAAATTTTTTCCAACCGAAATTGGTTTTGAAACCAACGATAAACTCCAAGAATTCTTTAGTAACATTGTTAATGTTGAATACACAGCTAACATGGAAACAGAACTAGATGATATAGCCGAGCATAAAATAAATAATATTGAAGTATTAGAAAAGTTTTATGAAGAATTTGCCCCTTTAGTTGAAAAAGCTTTTAAAGAAATGGAGAAAAAAGAACCAACTAAAACTGGAGAAAGTTGTCCTGAATGTGGCAGTGATTTAGTTATAAGAAAGGGTAAATATGGCGAGTTTGTTGCCTGTTCTAATTATCCAACTTGTAAATATGTTAAAAAAGAAGAAAAAGAAGTTAAATCTTTAGCTAAGTGTCCTAAATGTGGACATGATATTATTGAAAGGAAAACTAAGAAAGGGAAAATTTTTTATGGATGTAGCAATTTTCCTAAATGTAAGTATGCAACTTGGTATGAACCAACTGGTGAAGTCTGTCCTAATTGCCAAAATTTACTTGTAACTAAAAACAAACATGTATTATGTGAAGAATGTGGCTATGTAGAATAGCCATTTTTTCTTTACAATCAAAAAAGAAGACTAATTTATCTTCTTCTCTAATTTAATGCATGATTATTGTTTTTTAAGTTCTTCAATTGTTTTGATATCAAGCTTTGTTATTTTGCTAATGTCTTCTATAGGCATGTTTAGTTTAATCAATTCTTTAGCAATTTCCTTGGATGCTTCAGCTAACCCTTCAGCACGACCTTCGGCTAATCCTTCGGCTAATCCTTCAGCTAATCCTTCAGCTAATCCTTCAGCTCGTCCATCAATACGACCTTGTTCAATTCCATCTTGATAACCTTTGTTTGTTGCAATCTGGATATCCCA
>CALVHJ010000009.1 GCA_944327425.1 uncultured Bacilli bacterium | reverse complement strand
TTATTTAAAGGGCTTTCTTGAAATTTATATGTGTTGCTGTATTGACACCAAGATTACAAGAATTTTCTACTACTTCAAGCATAGTTTGCGTGCCATGTCCTCCAGATTTCCAACAATGAATTGTTGATCCATCTACGTTTATGGCTCCACTATCGGTAAATGTATCTTCAAATAAATTAATGGTTCTCTCTTCTAAAGCGGCTGATAAAGTAATTATCTTGAAAGTTGAACCCGGTTCATAAGTCATCCAAATAGGAAGATTACGATTTATTATTTCCGATTTATAATCACCATAGTTATTACTATCAAAATTAGGACGACTAGCCATAGCAAGTATCTCCCCAGTATTGGGATCCATTGCAACAATTAAGCCTTGTTCTGGATTATATTTAGACATGGCATTATCAAGTTCATTTTCAATGGCTAACTGGAGATTTATATCTATGGTAAGTTCTAGGGTAATACCACTTGTGGGAGCTTCGTAAACTTCGGTTAATTCAAGTTTGTTGCCCTTACCATCCGAAAAATATTTAATTGCTCCATCAGCTCCGGTTAGATACTCATCATAATATAATTCTACGCCGGATAAACCTTGATTATCGATACCAACATAGCCTAAAACATGGGATAAGACAGTTTCGTAAGGATAATAACGCTTACTTTCTTTTAGTAAATAAACACCGTCATAGCCGAGATTATCTATAGCTTCTGCTATTTCAAAATCTAGTCCCCTACCTTCAGGATGTACTCTTTCAATAGAAGTTGATTTAGTAACATGCTTTAACATGTCTTGATAATCAGTACCTAAGATATCCGCTAAATCTTTAGCAACAGCCTCAGGATCATCTATTTGCCCAGGTACAACAACTAATGACACTGTTGTTATGTTAGTAGCTAGAACTACACCATTACGATCTACTATTTCGCCACGATCAGCTTTTATGGGTAATTCTCTACTCCAAAGACTTTCAGCTAGATTATTTAGTTTTTCATAGGCAAAAACTTGGATATAAAATACTTTTAGGATAATAGCTATTAAAATAACTATACTTATTATAAAAACAAATCTTATTCTTTCGTGTATAGTACTAAAAAACATAAGTATCACCCATAAATATATATGAAAAAAGAAAAAAAGTTAGAAGTTTGTTCTAACATTATTTATAAAGACAAAATAGTATTTACATAATTTTAGTACTCATCATTATTTTATAAACTTTTTTAAGATTTTCTTTTTTTTCATGATTCATATCAATAAAATTAACATGTAATTGATAGCCACTGTCAAAACTAAATAACAATTCTACTTTACCAGGTTTAAAGTTAATAGCACTAGTAGATATTGATACATAAGGAATAATATGGATTTTTTTGTAGTAAACGGCTAAAGTATCACGATCAAATAAAATCATCTTTTTATCCGTAAATACTACATAATCTTTACTATTTTTATAGCCAATTAAAATAGTTTCATTATCACAAACATACTCTTTTGCATATTCTGGTAACTTATCTTCATAAACTTCAGTTTTAAAATCAAAATATTTGGTTAATTCTTTAAATTTAATATATGCCATAATAACACTTCCTAACTTAGTAAAAGTATATCATAATTTAAAACAGAAAAAAAGAATATATTGCAATTCTTTTTTTAAATTAACTTATTTATTATGCACAAATTTTTAAAAAAATGTGCATAATAAATAGAAATATCAAAAGAAAAAGGAATGTGTTTCAATTCCTTTAAAAGATTGGATTATTTTTTATAAAAGGATTCTATCGTTTAATAAACTTTCTTGCCAAGTTTCGCAATTGTTTATATCATATTTATTTTCAACGCTTAAACTTGAAGCTTTAAGTTCATTATTTTCAGAAACATTTAAAGCTGTTTCTTCAATAATAGCTGCACTTTCATCTCCAACGACAATTGTACTTCCGTCACCTTTTATAAGTTTTGTTCCATCTGGCAAATTAGCGATTACAGTATCTATTGCACTATCTAAAGTATTAGAAATAGTAACTGTTAATGAATTTGCATTTATGTCTGCATACTCAGAATTTTTTATTGGTAAATATTCAACACTTTCACGGATAGAACCAGCATAATTAATAGTTACATTATTTAAATTTAATGTATTTCTATTATTTGCATCAGTAGCACCTGATAAAGAAATTCTACCTTGATTTAAAGTAACATTATTTAAAGTTGTAGTTATACCAGCAGCTCCAATATAAATTGAACCACTAAAATCCGGCTCGTTTGTATTTGGATACACTACTATATCAGTTAATACAGCATTATTACCAATAATTTCTATTGATTTATTAGGATTATTTAATCCATCTTGTTCTATAAGAGTTACATTGCTAATTTTAACATTGTCTCCCCAAATAGTTACAAAGTTTTGAGTAGCCCATGAACCATTGTCAACAACAGTACCAGCTTTAATAGTTACTTTGCCTTCGCCAACTATTTTTAGGTTATTAGCAGTAATTGGGAAGAACCAACCTGCTTGACTGCCTTCATTAATATATTTATTTCCTGGTAGTAAACTATATTCTCCTTCTTTTATAACCCAATATTGATTATCAGCTTGATTTTCGATAGCTTTTGCTAAATCGTCGTCACTATCAATTAATATAGCATTAAAATCAATTATAAATGTTGTAACAGTTTCGTTACCAGCCTTATCAACGGCAACTAATTTGTATGTTCCAGCTTGATGTAAACTTTCCATTCCGTTTGCATAATAATTAGGAATTTCTACATCATTTAGATAAGCAGTTACTGTTTCTATAGCATTATTATCACTAACTTTTGGATTAATATTATAATTTACAGTACTACCATTTTTAGGAACATTACTAAATTTTGGAGCAGTTTTATCAACGATGATATTACCATTTTGTGCTCCGACATCTGTATTGCTTGCATTTAATGATTCGCCTATGTTACCGGCTTCGTCTTCATAACCATAAATTTCAAAAGTCATAAATCCTTCTGCATCATTTTCACTTACAGTATAAACTTTTGAATAAATATAGTATTTTTCACCTTCTGCGGTTTCTGTTTCAACAGGATCACCATAAGTAAATGCGTATTCTCCGTTTATCTTAACAGATGGAGCAACTGCTAATTTTTCATTAAATTGAGTATTGATGTATATTTTGCTTCCTTCTTTTACATACCATGTTCCATCAGATAATTCTTCACCATATATACCTAAAGATTTGTATACAGGTTTGTTAGTATCAATAGTTACACTATATTCACTATCATTATTTGATAAACTTATGGTATTACCATATGCATCAATAATATCTTCAATAGTAAACTCAACTCTACCATTCATTCCTTCTGTTACAGTAAATCCAACTTCGTAAGTATAATTATCACCCCATGGAGTTACAACAACACGATCCATTACTTGACCATTAACAGTGAAGGTTGGATTTTGGGCTAATGGCTCACTAACAGTTAAATATACTCCAACCCAGTCTCTAGCTTTAGCTAGACTTGGATTAGCATTATTTGAGTTGATTTTTAATCCAGTAACACTAACTTCTGAGTCTAATACAAATTTATTTTCAGTTTTGAAATAGTCTACATTTCCAGCTTTATCAACAACTTTTACCCATAGAGTATATTTTCCACTAGATTTATTTTCTAGAGTAGCTGTAAACTTTCCATCAACTAAATTATCAACTTTTACTCCAGATTGACTGAAAGCGTACTTTTTGATGTTTTCAGAATTTCCTGATGTAGTGAAAAGATAAGTTATTTCAGCAACATTATCTTCATGAACTGTTACTTCTATATCAAACTTATTGTCTACTCGACTACCACCTTCGCTAGAAAATTCAACGTCTTTAACTTCAGGATCATAAATTACTTCATTATAGCTTCCTTCACTATAAGTAATATCGGCATTAGTTAATTCTTTACCTTCATTACCAAATATATCTTTATAGCCACTAACTGTAAATTCAATGATTCCTTCTTCTAATCCTAAGGTTGCAACATCTTTAATATCTAAATAGTAAGCATAAGTGTTATTTTCTAGATCAGAACTATCTAAACGATATGTAGCAGTTAATGTTTGAGTACCTATTTTTACAGTTGGCTCTACAGCTAACATTTCATTTGCATATATAAGAATTCGAATTCCTTTACCATCAGTTACATAGTGAGCATCATAATCTGCTTCACTTAAGAAACCAGTAATTCCTAAAGCTGTAATTTTTGGTGGTTCACCATCAAACTTAACTTGACCATAGCTTGTAGTATAAGTAACATCATCATTATCTAAGGTAGTTTCATTACCAGCAGCATCAACAATGTTAGTTATCTTAAATGGAATTTCTTCGCCATGAACTAAGTTAGCTACAGAATTATCGATTTTAATATCAGTTACACAAACATAACCATAACTTTGTTGTTTACATGATTTAAAATCAATACTTTGAGTATTACCTATTTCAAGTCTAGGAATACTTACTAATTCTTCATCTATTTTTACTTCAACTCTTAGTGTTTGACCATTACCAATGGTTTGACGATTATTTGCATCACTAAGATTTAAAATGTATACCCAATTTGCACCTGGAGTATCATCATTTTCTCCTGGAGCAATAGTATCAAGTACTACTCCATCATATAATGAATGGTTAATTTCACTTTGTGATACTCCTGTACCTTCATTACCTGCTGCATCTGCGTAACCACTAATTGTAAATGGTATTTCTCCATCAGATAAATCCATATCTTTTGTAATTGTTACATCAGCCCAGTAATAGTAATCTTCCCATGCAGTATCAAGATGCATTTTCTTACTTACTCCACCTATTGTTACTGTAGGTGCTGTAAATAATTCTTCATCAAAACGAACCATTACTCTTAATGTATCGCCAATATTAGCTACACCAAGTTCTTCTTCAGCATCATTATCATCATTTTCAATGTAATGAGTAATATTTGTAATACCGATTTCTTGGGCAACTGGTGCTTCATTATCATAAACTATTTCACCATAAGTACCATTATCTGTGATATCATCATTATCTAGAGTAGTTTCATTACCAGCAGCATCAACAATATTGGTAATACTAATAGGTAATTCTAGAGCATTAGTTAATTCTTGTGATGTTCCATCAATAGTAATAGTTGCATCACATTTATAGTATTGTCTTTCAGTTTCCCAATTAGTCAAACTACAAGACATATTTATAGCTTCACTAGTACCAACTGTGATTATTGGTGTAGTTTCAAATTTTTCAGTAAATGTTAATTCAACATATAGTTTTTGATTATCACCAATTACTTGATAATGTTTATCTTCTAAATCAGTATTATGATATGTTTGATTTAGAGTGTATAACCATTCTTTAGCTATAGGTGTAGTGTCATAAGTAAAGGTAATACTTTCTTCATTATCTAATGAATCTCTAACAACTAAAGTATTTTGACCTTCTACTACTTTGCTTGCTATATCAGATATACTAACTTCTTCACCGTTAAGTAAAATAGTTACTTCATTAGCATCTTCTACAGTAATATCGCCAATAGTATTGGTTATATCACCATCTTTAATTCCACTAATTACTGGAGCACTCTTATCAATACTAAATTCTACTTCGGTAGTATTACCTGAAGCATCAGTTACAGTAAGCTTGTATACACCATCGCTAGATAGAGTCATACCATTAGCAAAATTAATTGGATTTCCATCTTGGGTAATAGTTACTTCTAAGTTTTCTTCCGCTAAAACTAGTTCAACAGTTGTAGCAAGATAACCAATAGAATTACCTAGGCCTTGATAACTTTTATCAAGTATAGTAATTATTGGAGCACTTGTATCAGTATCATTTGTTCCTTCGTTAGGATCACTAGAACCTGAATCACCATTATTCTCGTTACCATTTCCAGTAGATGAATTACTATCATTATCATTAGATGAACTATTATTGTTTCCTGAATCGTTATTTCCGCCGATAGTTATCGGTGTTGATTCATCAGAGTCGTCTTCGTTTGGTGTGTCTTCTTCTTCACCTCCATCCCCACTACCATCTGTGTCTAAACTTCCATCATTTGCACCATTCGGACTTTCAGTAGTTTCATCTCCCCCGTTTAGACTTTAATTGGCAAAAACGAATGTTCCTAAGCCAATTAAAAGGAAAATGACAACTGCTAAGATGATGCCTTTTCTTTTATCCATGAAAAACCTCCCGTCCTTCGACAATATTATACCATTTTTTTAATCAAAATCAACTATTCTATACATAAAATATGTATAATTCGTGAAATTTTGACAAAATTTTTAAAAAAAATAAACTAGAACGCAGCTAGTTTATTTAGGGGCCATATCCGAAAAGATACTTTGCCTATTACTTCATCTTTACTAATTAAACCTATTTCTCTACTATCTAGAGAATCTTCACGGTTATCACCTAAAACTAAATACATATCATCAGGTATAGTTTCATAACCCAAATCGCTTAAATCAAAATCATCATAAACTAAACCTTCATCTAAATAATTTTCGACATATAATTCACCATTTAAATATAAATTATTATTTTTAATAGATATATTATCCCCCGGTAAACCAATAACTCTTTTAATTAAATATTTAGTGTCAGCATATTCTAAAGAGATAATATCTCCTCTCTTAATATCAGTAAAACGGTATTTAAATTTATTTAAAATTAAAACATCACCGTTTTCTAAAGTACTAGACATCGAACTACCTACTACTTGAGTAATAGATACAACATATATCATTAAAAATAAAATAATTACAATTACTACTATTAACTTAACAAAATCAATAATAAATTCTCTTATACTTAACCAGTCCATAATTCACCTTCTATTTGAATAATTTTTCACAACAATTTTTGAATTTTTTGCCAGAACCACATAGGCATGGCTCGTTTTTATTTGGTAATATGATATTATCTTTTAAAGTGTTTAGGGTATTTCCGTTATAAATCCAAATAGGAAAATTGGGTATTACTTCTTTTGTCTCTTTATATAACTCTTCTATATTATCACATATTTGGAGTAAAATGCTATCATTATTTATGTCAAATCCACAATAAAAGATTAAATCATTAATAATTAAATCTATATTATGGGGATCTAGATGTATTTCAAGAAAATTTAGAAAAGAAAAAAGATGCTCTTGAAATAAATTTATTTTGTATTTACCTATACTAATTAATTCTTCTAAAGTGTATTTAGCTAAATTAAAAGATTCTTTTAGAGTATAAACATCCTTATAGTAATTAAATTCTAAAGATATAATATATTCTTCTTTTTTATATTTAATTACGGTTACTTTATTTCGTAATTTAGGATTATGATTAATATATTCTTTTAAGTTTTTTAAATCATAATCAAGATAATAATTCTTAATTAAATTTAAAAACGTAGATGTAGATAACATATTATAGGCTCTAGAAGACCCAATAATAACACTGTCTAAAACATCTAAGTATGAATAAGTTTTATCATCAAATAAGTTTAAAGCCATCTTTACATAGTTGTATAAATCAGAGGGAATTTGATATTTATTATCACTATCAATAACTAAAAAATTATTTAATAAATTTTTAAATAATAAATAGTCGATATAACCATGTTCTTTTTTAGTAATAGGATTATCTAAAAGATTTTTTAAGATGTTTATTTCTTCAATACTACATAGTTTTAATATTCTTTCCGGATCATCTTTATAAAGAGAAATGATGTTATTATATATATCATTTCTCGTTATTTTGGTATAGGGAATAGCCTTTTTGGTTAAGGAGTGATATAAAGAGTATGATTCTTCTTTTTTGCTTTTTAAAATCAGATCTTTTAAAGTCATTATTGATACTCCTCTAAAAGTTTTTTATGGATGCCAGGCTCAACTATATTAATAGCATTAATGGCATTTTCTAAGCTAATTTTAAAGTTACCTTTATAAAATGCATTTTCAGCTTTTAAAAGACCTAGTTCGACATCTTTATGCATACATCTATAACGGTTACCATATACAATAGCAGCTTCAGCCATTTTAGCGGTTTTAACAGCTTCTTTGGTGGTATTATATACTTTTAAGGTTAAGTCTCGGGCCGTATCAACACGGGTGTTTAGAGTTTTTATAGATATAGGTCTTTTATCTAATTCTCCTACCATATCATTTATAGCTCGAGCAGCCTCTCCTAGTTCAACATAAAAGTTTTTAGGAGTTATAGGAAGCTTATATGATTTTAAGTTATTTTTAGCTTGATTTAAAATACGTTTTATTTCATCTAATTGTTCACGAGCTCGTTTTTCATCTTCCTTTAAGCTTCCTAAACTTCTTAGGGTTTTTTCTAGTTTTTCTTCCGTTTTAAGAAGTTTTGAATTTAAAATCTCCATTTCTTTAGAAAGCCGAGAAAAAGCAAAAACGTGGCGACGGTGCATATCAATGATACGATTATAGTCATCTTTTATTTCTTCTATTTCTTTTTTAATAACATCTAGGACCGAAACATCTTCATCACTTAAATCATAGCTGTATTTTAAATCATCAATTTTACGATTTAAATCATTACTAATTTTTTCTAATTTACTAGCTTTAATTAAAATACTTCTTTGGTAGTCTTCAAATATTCTTTTTGATAGTCGCTCTTTATCAAAATTGTGATATAAAGAATCAAAATAATCAAGAATTGTTTTTAATTCAAAAATACTATCTTCAAGATTTAAAACATTAAGCCTCCCAAAAATATCATTGATCTTTTTTTCGGATTCGGTAATATTATAATCGATGTTTAAATAATCGAGATTAAATCCTTCTTTTTCCATTTTAGTAGTAATTTTTTTGATATCTAAGATTTTATCAGGAATTAGTTTTTTTCCCATTATAATTATAGAGGGAGCTTCTTCAACAACGATTTTTAGGTTACCTATAGTATCATCTAAAGCTTTAACAATCTTTCCTACTTCCGTATATTCATTTTTATCCATAGATACTTCAAAAGCACTAAATAGTTTATCGACGTTTTCAAATTGTAGTTCGATCGGATTAGATATTTCTTCATATTCATTTTTATTATTGTTGTATTTTGTTAGAATAGATCGGTATTCACTTTTAAGTTTGGTAATTGTCTCCCTATTTTTCTCTTCACTTAGGGTTATTTCTTTTATTTCATCTAATAAAAAGTTAGATTTTGTTTTAACATAGGCTATTTGAAGTTCAAGGCTGGCTATTTTAGGTTTTAGGGATTTATAATCTTTGTCTTCAAAAGCATTTTCAATATCAATTAGAGCATCGGTTATTTTAGGAATTTCTTCTTCTTTTATTTCTTTTAATCTTTTTTGCCAATCATTGTATTTTTTTTGCATGGTATCATTGTTAACTAAAGCCCCAACTTTGTTTAATTCCGATAAAATAGAGGCTCCAACAATTAAGTTTTTATCACGTTCAAGAGTAGCTATTTCATCTTTATATTTATTACGTTCTTTTTTATTTATTAGATTTAAAACAACAATTATAAGAATAACTGTAAATATGTAATAAAGAATACCTATAAAAATAAAAGTAGTTCTAGACATATCTATTCACTTCCTATGATAATTGTATCACATTATAGGTATATTTGTCGAGATATGTTAAGCAAAAAAAGAAGAAAGTTTATTTTTCACTTTCTTCTAGCATGGTTGTGATAAATAAGCCATAACCAGTAGTAACATTATCAGTAATGACATGCGTTACCGCCCCAATAAGTTTACCGTTTTGAACAATTGGTGAACCACTCATACCTTGAACGATACCACCGGTTTTTTTAAGAAGGTTTTCATCAGTTATGGCAAATGCTATATTTTTTATTTCGCTATTTTCATTAATTTTAGTAATTTCGATCGTAAACTCTTCTACTTTTTCATCTTCTAAAACGGTGTAAATAGTGGCACTACCAATTTTAACTTCGGTAGGATCTGCTATTTCGATTAGATTATCTTTATTATATTCATCAGTATATGTTCCATAAATTCCGTATTTAGTGTTTTTAGTAATGTCGCCATAAGTAGTATTATAATAAAATTTGGCATTTTTACTTCCTGGGGAACCATTAGTACTTTCATCAATGCTTGTAATTTCATTTTTAAAAATGGACCCAGTTTTTACTTCGACTATTTTGGAAGTACTAGATTCTAATACTTCATGTCCTAGGGCACCATAAGTGTTACTTTCAGGATCAATAAATGTTAGAGTGCCAATACCGGTTATACCATCTTTGACATATAATCCTGTTTTATATACGCCACTATCTAAGAATAAAGATATATTAGTGGTTAATTCTTTGTTGCCCCGTTTAAAAGTTATTTGGATATTGTCTTTATTAAGATTGTTTTCTAAAGCTTGAGATAAATCTTCAATAGTTTCAATAGATGTATCCTCTACTTTAGTAATTATGTCTCCTTCAATTAAATCAGATTTATGATATTTACCATTAATTTGGTAGAACCCTATTACCATTACCCCATTACTTTCAATATCAATACCAATAGTGGAACCTCCTAGTATGACCTCGCTTGAATAGGCATAAACACTAAAAGGAAAAAGCATTATGGTACATAAAAAAACTATAAATTTTTTCATACTATCACCATTAATAGTATGGAATATCTATAGTTTTTAAAACTTACAATAATTGGTTATTTACAATTTTTTCTAGGTATTCTTTTACTGCATTAAGAGGAATTATAGCGGTTTCGTCTTGATATTTAATTTCTACTTTATTACTTAAAATGTTTTTACCTATAACAATTTTAATAGGAATACCAATTAATTCCATATCATTAAATTTGATACCAACTCTTTCGTTTCGATCGTCAAGTAAAGGGTCAAATTCTTTTAAATCATTATATAAATCTTCAGCAATATGCAGGCATTCTTCATCTTTAGTATTAACAACAATAATTGCTACTTTAAAAGGTGCTACAACTAAAGGCCAATTTAAATTATTGAGAGTAGCTCTTTGTTCAGCTAAAGATGCCATAATACGAGCTAGACCGATACCATAACAACCCATGACCACCGGTTTTAACTGATTTTGTTCATCCATGTAATTTAGGCCTATTGCTTCACTGTATTTAGTTCCTAATTTAAAAATATTACCTACTTCTATTCCTTTGGTAAATATTAGCTTTTTACCACATTTTGGACATAGATCTCCTTCTTTGATAAGTTTAATATCAGCTACATAATCATAATTAAAATCTAAAGCATTAATATTTATAATATGATAATCTTTTTGGTTGGCTCCTATAACAAAGTTAGACATTTTTAAAATATCTTCATCAATAATTATAGGAATAGATAAATCCTTAGGTCCAACAAAGCCAACAGTTGAAGAAATGCTTTCTACTTCTTCTTTAGTAGCTAAAGAAATATTAGTGGCTTTTAATAATTTTTGAAGTTTGGTTTCATTTATTTCATAACTACTAGGAATAACTACGGCATATAATACGTCATCAATATTATAAACTAGGGTTTTAGCAATCTTTTCCAAAGGCAATTTTAAAAATTTACTTAAATCGTCAATAGTAGGGGTAGCTATAAGTTCGGGAGATTTTGGTTCTTCAAAAGCATAGTCATGAGGATAAGATGTACCTACTTCTAAATTAGTACTATAAGAGCAGAATGGACAATAAAAAAGTATATCTTCACCAATATTACATATGGCTTGAAATTCTTCGGATAAAGTACCTCCCATAGTTCCACAGTCAGCTTCAACAACCCGATATTCTAAACCTAAGCGTTTCATAATATTATGATAAGTATCTTTCATTATTTGGTAACTTTTAGCAAGACCCTCTTCATCTTTATCAAAAGAATAAGCATCTTTCATAATAAATTCCCGGACTCTTATTAAACCAAACCGAGGGCGAAGTTCATCACGATATTTGTTAGCGATTTGATATAAATTAAAAGGCATATCTTTATAAGACTTGATACACTTTTTAGCAACAGTGGTAAATAGCTCTTCATGAGTTGGACCTAAAGCATAAGGACGATCATATCTATCTTGAAGTTTAAACATTGTACCACCAAATTTATCAGCTCGACCACTTTTTTCATAATATTCAATAGGTATTAGAGAAGGCATTAGTAATTCTTCGGCTCCACTTTTATTCATTTCTTCTCTAATAACATTCTCAATATTTCTTAATACTTTATAACCCATGGGTAAAAATGTGTAAATACCACTGCCTATTTTACTTATATAGCCTGCTTTTACTAATAAATTACCACTTTTACTCTCTTCATTTTTTACATCTTCTCTTAAAGTAAAAAAGTAAGAATTACTTAATCTCATATTTATTCCTCCACTTTAAAATCTACTAACTCTTTATTTTCTGTTAATATTTTGTTTACTTTTTCGGTTGCACTATTTAGTTTTTCACTACAGTACTTAGCTAATTTCATCGCCTCGGTGTATTTTTCTATGGCATTATCAAGCTCTACATTACCTGATTCAAGCTCTTTGACAATAGTTTCTAACTCTTTTAGAGCATCTTCAAATGATTTTTCCATTGTTTACCTCCTTTTTAATTGTTTTTATATATATATTCATTTTTTAAATCTTCCTTCCTAATTTATTTTCGTTACTTCTACTTCAACAGACCCTTCGTATAATCTTATGTTTAATAAGTCATTTACTTCTAAATCTTTACTTTTGTTAACTATTAAATCATTTTTGGTTACTAAAGAATACCCTTTTTCGAGTATCCCTAAAGGATTAACTAACTTTAAGGTATTTACTAATAGTTTATAGTTATGATCACTTTTTAAAATAATACTTTTAACAGAATTATATAGTACTTTTTCATTAAATAATAATTTTTCTTTTTGAGGATTAAATAAACGCATAGGATCTTTTAAGACAAATGAAGTTTTAATGTGATTTAATTCTAAAGTGTAATTGTCTATTCTTTTAGTGATATTATTATTTAATACCTCAATTAAATTATCTAGTTTTTGTTCTTTAATTTCATATAAAGATAAAGGGTTTTTTAGAATATAAGAGCTTTTAATGTTATCTAATCTGAGTTTGTTTCTTTTAATAGTATTACTTATAAACTCATTTAATCTTATTTTTAAAGAAGCAATAATATTATTAATTTCACTAATAGTTGGTACAGCCATTTCAGCAGCTCCGGTGGGAGTTGGAGCACGTAAGTCAGCGACAAAATCAGCAATAGTAAAATCTATTTCGTGACCTACAGCACTAATTATAGGAGTTTTAGCATCATATATAGCTCTAGCGACTATTTCTTCATTAAAGGCCCATAAATCTTCAATAGAACCCCCACCTCTACCTACTATTAAAACATCAAGATCGTATTTACCACTATCAGCTTCTTTTATTTGTCTTACGATATCGGGGGCAGCATACTCACCTTGAACAAGAGCGGGAAATAAAATGGTTTCACAAATAGGAAATCTTCTTTTAATAGTAGAAATAATATCTTTAATGGCAGCTCCAGTGGGAGCAGTAATAATACCTACTTTCTTGGGTATTTTGGGAATTGGTTTTTTGTGATTTTCATTAAATAAACCTTCTTTAGACAATTTTTCTTTTAATTTTTCAAATTCAATATATAAAGCTCCTAGACCATCCACTTCCATTTTATCTACATATATTTGATAAGTACCGGCAGTAGGATAGCAAGATATACGTCCTTCTACTAAAACATTCATACCATCTTCGGGTTTAAAATTAAGCGTTATAGCACTAGAATAAAACATAACAGCACTAATTCTTGATGTATCATCTTTTAAAGTAAAATAAAGATGTCCTCTAGTGTGATTTTTAAAATTAGATATTTCCCCTTTTAAATATACTTTTCTTAAAAAAGTGTTTTCATCAAACATGGTTTTGATAAAAGAATTTAATTCTCCTATAGTTATATATTTATCTATCATTATACATTTTCTTCCTTAACTACTCTATCTAAAATAGCATTAATCATTTTTCTTACAGCATCATCACTATATTTTTTAGCTAGTTCTACAGCTTCATTTATAACTACCTCAAAGGGAGTATCAGTGTATTTAAGTTCATATAAAGCAAGTCTTAAAATAGAAGCACCAGTCTTATCTATACGTTTTATATCCCAGTCTTTCATTTTATTGTTAGCTAAGGCATCAAGTTCATCTTTGTAAGTAATAACACCATAAACCATATCTTTAACAAAATCATTATCACTATCAAGATTATCTTTAATTACTTCTTCAATATCACACTCTATATTATTACTTTTCATTAAATCATATTGATATAAAATAATCATAATCTTTTCTCTTAAAAAACTACGTGTAGCCACATCGATCACCTTGTTTAATTATATTATACTTTTCTTAGGTTTGCAAGTAAGAAAAGTAAAAATAAACGGGAGTAGTAAATTACTCCCTAAGTAA
Organism: uncultured Bacilli bacterium; assembly: GCA_944327425.1. Taxonomy (GTDB): domain Bacteria; phylum Bacillota_I; class Bacilli_A; order RF39; family UBA660; genus Caccenecus. The sequence continues at coordinate 8,570 of CALVHJ010000009.1, read as the reverse complement.
ATATATACTTGCCTACACGTAAAGGAAAAAGTGGCATAGGCAAGAGTTAATTAGTTTGAACAACAAACGGATTTTGAGCAGTACCATTTCCACTGGAAATTGTCGTTGTAGCCTTCAGATTTATTACTGGGCGCACACCAGGTGCCGTGCTGTGCACGTCGCTGCTGATGAGGTCACCAGTCGGATACACAGAGAACACGCCAGCATCACTGACTCCAGAGTGATACGGAGACATGGTCCAATACCATTGGCCTGTATATAGATAATAACTTTGGTTAATTGTTTTCCATACTCCACCGGCATAGGCTATTTCGTCTGCTGTTATTAGTCCTATTGGACTTGATAGTGATTTGTTTCCTTTATTACTTGTTGTTGCTGTATATAGGTTATTAGTGCTACATGTGAATACTGGTGATTTATTTGTGTATATTCTTTCATAGGCAGCATATCTTATTATACTATCAGGTTGACTTTCCCAGGTTGATCCACTTGCCATATCTCGATCACCACAGAATCCCGCATTTGTATCGATATAATTTCCATAATTTTTATTGGCTATATTGGTTGTATACCATGTATCTAATGCTGTATATATTGTACTATTGGTTGTTGTTCCATATTGGCTACCTTGGCTATACTTTAATCCTACATATTCACTTCGATCTCTCGAACTATTGAATGCACTTGTTCCCGTTTGAGCATTACTTCCGGTTGCCGTTGCACTTGTCCCTTGATAGATTAATCTTATACTTCCATCACCATTAACTCGGATGATTCGCCAATAGAATCCCGCAAATGATACATAGTTATCTGTTGGTGCTCCCGCAAAATAATAAGTTGTACCATCACCGTCATTTGCTGTGAACACCGTATTTGTTGTACTTGCCGTATATGGTGTACTAAAATCACCTCTTGTTGACTTGTTATAGCTTTTGATGACGTCTGCTAATAAAGTTGGTTCTATATCTACGGGATTAGAACATATTACTTTACTTGTTCTATTTAATCTCGTACATACCATTTGGCTATTTTCATTTCCCGTTAAGTCTACATTATAACTATTACCTGATATACTGGCACTTGTACTTGGTTCACATATATTATCAGTTGAAGTACAGTATGTGGCACTGGTTACATTACTTGTTAAGTTTGTTGTTAATGTTTTATCATTTAATGTAAATGTTGCTTCTAAATTATCTACTACCTCTATATCCGGGTTTGCTATAACATTTATTTTGGATTCATATGTTTTGTTTGCTGCTTGTGCTACTGTTGCATCATAATCGATCCATAATCTTAAGTGATAGGTTTTGGCAGTGTTTCCTGCTATTGTTCCCGTATATAAATTATGAGATATATAAGACCCATCTATATATGAAGTTGTAGTAGTATTATCACTTAATGTTGATATGACATTACCTACCGTATCACTTGATAGAGATACCTTGATGTAGTCTGCATCTAGTGTGTTTGATACTGGGTTTAAACTTTCGAGATTTATTTGATAGTTAGTTGCTGTACTACAGGTATTTTCTATAGTAAAGTCATAACTAGTAGTATTTAGCCCTTCAATATCAGTTATTGGGAAGGTATTAGTTAGATTAATTGATGTTGATTCATTAGTTAACCTAATACTTAAACATCCACTATTAAATGTATTTGCTTGTTCTTGAGTACCACCGGTACTTAAAAAAGCATAAGTCACTCCTACTACACTTACTATTACTAGTAATATTACTCCTACTAAGATTATTATTTTGGTATTCTTTTTCATAAAACACTATCCTTCACTCAACTATATTTACATTTTTATTATACCTTTTATGGGGCATACTTGTCAATGCAAAAATGAGGCAAACTTGCTACAATTTTCTAGGGTGGAGAAAATGCTTAAAGAATATCGGAAAAGAGCTAGTATTAGTCAAGAAGAATTAGAAAGATTAACAAATATAGATAGAAAAACTATATTTAGAATTGAAAACAATTTAAATATGCCGTTATTAGATACTTTTGCTAAAATAGTTATAGCATTAGATTTAACTGATGAAGAAATAGCTTTAGAAGTTAAAAAATCAATTCAAAAAAATAAAAATACTTCTCAAAAATGATTAGTATTTTTTTATTTTGTTAAATTTACATACGCTATTCTAAATCTTTTAATTCAAATAATATATTTAATGCTTCCATAGGAGTTGTATTTAAAGGATCAATAGTTTTTAGTTTTTCCCGTAAATTATCTTTTTTTGGTTCATCAAAATTTAGAGATAACTGGATATTATCATCATTTTTAATTGCCTTTTTTTCATTATTTTCATAACTATCTAAAATAATTTCTGCTCTAGTTAATAATTCATCAGGCATACCCGCTAATCTTGCTACATGAATACCATAACTTTTATCAGCTGGGCCATCTTTTACTTTATGAAGGAAAGTTATCATATTACCCTCTTCTTTGGCAGCAACATGAACATTTTTGATATTTTGATAGTCTTTTTCTAAACTAGTAAGTTCATGATAATGAGTTGAAAAAAGGGTTTTACATTTAATATTTTTGGCAACATATTCTAGTATAGCTTGAGCGAGACTCATACCATCAAAAGTTGCTGTTCCCCTACCTAACTCATCAAATAAAATAAGACTATTTGAAGTGGCATTTACTAAAGCATTTTTAGCTTCTTTCATTTCGACCATAAAAGTAGACTCTCCACTTACTAAATCATCACTAGCACCAATTCTTGTAAATATTTTATCAAAAATACTTAAGTTGGCAGATTTTGCCGGAACAAAAGAACCCATTTGAGCCATAATAATAATGATAGCAAGTTCACGCATATAAGTTGATTTACCACTCATGTTTGGTCCCGTTATAAGAAGAATATCCGTTGTTTTATCCATTTTTATATCATTAGGAACATAAGCTTCTTTACTAACCTTCTCAATTACAGGATGTCTACCACTAGTTATTTCAATTATGTTATCATCATTAAGAGTTGGTTTAACTAAACCGTATTCATCACTACAAACAGCTAGGGATATAAGTGTATCTATTTCACTTATAACCTCAGCAGTTTTCTTTATTTCTAGGACTTCATCTTTAACTCTATCTCTAATTGTATTAAATAAAGCATATTCTAATTCAAATATTTTTTCTTCGGCATTTAAAATTAGACTTTCTTTTTCTTTTAATTCAGGAGATATATATCTTTCATAATTAGTTAGAGTTTGGCGACGTTCCCAACCCCAAGCAGGATCAACATTGGTAATTTGGCCTTTAGATACTTCAATGTAATAACCAAAAACACGATTAAAGCCTACTTTTAAATTTTTTATACCCGTTTTTTCTTTTAAAGTTGTTTCAAATTCAGCGATAAAATCTTTACCACCCGAACGTACTTTTTTTAATTCATCTAATTCTTTATTATAGCCATCTTTAATCAAAAAGCCTTCTTTAACACTTATAGGGGGATTTTCGTAAATACTACTTTCTAAGAGTTTATATAATTCATCATGAGTATTTAGGGAATAAGAAAGTTTTAGTTCGCTAATAATATTGCTTATACGGGGTAAAACTTCTAAAGATTTTTTTATTTGAAGTAAGTCACGGGCATTTAAATTACCACATATAACCTTAGCACATAATCTTTCTAAATCATAGACTTCATATAAAAGGTTTCTTAGTTCATCTGTTTCCATAAAATAAGTGTTAAATGTTTCAATCTTTTGATAGCGATCCATTATTTCTTCTTTATTCCTTAAAGGATTAGTTAGCCAAGATTTTAGTTTTCTTGAACCCATAGCAGTTTTAGTTTTATCAAGAAGCCATAAAAGAGAGTAAGTTCTTTCTTTTAGTCTTAAAGTTTCAGTTAATTCAAGATTACGAATAGTATGGATATCCATTTCTAAATAACTTTTTTTATTAACTATTTCAACTCGAGAAATATGATGTAAATCTTTTAGTTCTTTAACAACTAAATAATAAAGAAGATGTCTTATTCCTTGTTTTACGCGAACATCACTAACCGAATCAATTAAAGTGGTATATCCTTCAGTTAGATAATCACTACTAATAGACACTTCAATACCATACGTGTTTTTAAGTAAATGAATAAACTCTGAATCAGTATTATTTTCTAAAATAACTTCTTTAATATTTAAATGAAGGATTTCATTAATAAGATTTTCTTTATTATGCGATATGTTTAAACTTTTTAGTTCACCAGTGGAAATATCAGCATAAGTTAACAAATATAAATAATTTAAATCAAGAACACTAGCAATATAATTATTATCATGTTCATTTAAGGATTCTAAGTTTACAACCGTTCCTTTAGATATTACTTCGACTACCCCTCTTTTAACCGTACCTTTAACTTTTTTAGGATCTTCTAATTGTTCACAAATAGCAACTTTATAACCTTTTTCAACTAGTTTTTCAATATAGGGATTAACACTATGAAAAGGAACTCCACACATAGGAACACGTTCTTTTAAACCGGCGTTTTTACCCGTTAAAGTTAATTCTAATTCGCGAGATGCGGTTATACCATCTTCAAAAAATAATTCATAAAAGTCCCCTAGACGATAAAATAATAATTCATCAGGATATTGATCTTTTATTTCCATGTATTGCTTCATCATGGGACTTAATTCGTTTCTATTTACTTCACTTAATTTCATTTTATTTCCTCTTTACTACCAATTAATTATATCATTCTTAATTTTTTTTGCAAAGAAAAAATGTAAGTTTATCTTTTTAAACTTGCATTATTTTCTAAATATCTGAGGGTTTTTTCGGTTAAATATATATCACTTTCTTCTTCAAAAATGTGCTTATAGCCAAAATAGCCTTTAGCTCTTAAACTAGAAATGTAGCGATCAATATTAAAACCGGGATTAGGAAATGATGCTTTAATTAGCGATAAAGCATCACTAAAAGAGTAGCCTTTTAGAAGATAACTTAAAAATTCATATTTAACTTGCTTTTTATTAGCTTTAATATCATCATTAGTACCAGAGAATCTTTTTTGATAATAAGTTACTTCACAGGCCTCTAACCTTTCTTCTACTTCTTTTAGTCTACTATTTATTATATTTATTTGCTCTTCTCTTTTTTCAGGACTTATACGATAGTTGCTAGAAATTTTTTTAATGGCTATTTCAAGTTTTTCTTTTAAAGCAAGTAATTGATCATATTGCATGTTTTTTTCATCTCCTTGTTCATATTATCATAAATATTTAAAAATGTCAAAAAAATGTGGGAATTTAAAGGATCCCACTAATGAAATTTGAAACATTCCCGCCTATATATAAAAAGAATAAAGCTATATAGGCAGGATTTAACTTTCCTTGTAAATAATTATAGCATATATAGTATATGTGTCAATATATTTTGTTCTTATAGCCTGCATTTTTTGAATATATTTGAACATAATGTTTATTCAGGGTAAATTATTCTCTTAATTTATCAATTTGAGCTTGATAATTAGTTGATTTACATATAAATGAACCACTAACTGCTATATCTAGATCTTTAACTAGTTTAATGGTCTCATTATTTATGCCACCATCCATTGCAATTAGAAAAGATAAGTTATTTTCGGCTCTTATTTTACGTAGTTCTTCTAAACGATCAGAAGAGGTACTAATAAAACTTTGACCGCCAGCCCCGGGATTAACACTCATAATAAGGATTAAATCAACTAAAGCTAAATAAGGCATAATTTCATGAATGTCAGTGTTGGGTCTTAAGGACAAACCTACTTTAATTCCATATTTACGAATTTCTTTTATAGTTCCCACAATATCTTTAGTAGCTTCAATGTGAAAAGTGATGTAGGAAGGATTTAACTTGGCTAATTCTTTAATATAGATAAGGGGATCAAAAACCATTAAATGAATATCTAGGGGTTTTTGATGATCACTTAAAAGAGCTAATACTTCCTCTATCTTAAAATTTTTATGTTCGACAAAGCCACCATCCATTAAATCAACATGGATATAATCAGCATTTGTCTTTTCTATTAGTTTAATAGTTTGTTTTTTTTCATAATTACTAGTTAAATAAGATACCGATATTTTCATTTTACACCACCTTTATATATTTATATTTAAAGAGCTAGTATCAACAAAATTTATTTGGACAACACCAGTGTAATTTCTAGAAACATTATTAACAGGAATTTCACTATAAAGCTTTATTTCTGGTGAATAGTTTAGAGAATCAGTATTATATTCTTCAATATATAAATAGTTATTAGCATCAATTAAATAAATATTATTATTTCTATCAATGTAATATTCTTTGATAACTAAAGAGGTTCCATCTTTATTTAAAACTAAATCAGCATCATTAATAGATATTGTTTGATCATTATAAATAACAAAACCCCTATTTTGATTATTACCAATATAATCGACTACGTATTTTTTAGCTTCTTCAAAAGTGTCATAGGCTCTTACTGTTTTATCAGATGCATAAATATATTGGGTCGGAAGGCCACAAGTAGCAAATCTACCATCACCATGAGAATCAATAAAAGCTTCGACCTTTAGGCCATCACTATTTAACTTATCTAAATAAATTAAAACATCTTCATTATTATTTAGTTTAGTTAAGGTTTCCTCAGAAAAACGACTACGATTAGTATATCCTCTTAGCATATATAAATTACCACTAGTTGTTAATATTAAAATATTATTTTTAGATACATCACAGTTATTTTGAGCATCTTTAAAATAGACTATTTCTTCAGTTAAATTAGAAACTAAACTTTGTTTTGTTCCTTTAGTAAGATAAAGACGGTTATTGATTATTTCCAAATAAACTTCTTCATCATTAATGTTATCAACTAGGATTTGGGAAGAAAAATCAGTATCAACATATATGTTTTCTTCTTCACTTATTTTTAAGATACTTTCTTTACTTACCGTAATATTAGGATTAAGTGGTTCTTCTGTTTCTGATGGGGGATTATTTGGTTCTTCTTCTTTAGTATTAAGAGTAAAAAGATAGATAACTTCAAAAGCAATTATAACTACTAAAAGAATAACAATGGGTATTAGTATTTTCTTTTTCATATATTCACCTACTCACTTTATAAAACTACCGTAATTTTCATATCTTGAAGGTAGTATTTTACCTTCTAAAACTTTTCTTTTAATTTCACAGTTTTCTTCTTTAATATGGAAACAATTTTTAAATTCACAGGGATATTTACTAAATTCTTTAAAAGTATCTCTTATTTCTTCTTTTTGATATTTACTTAAATCTAAAGCCGAAAAACCAGGGGTATCAGCGATTAAAGCGTCATGGGTAAAAAAGAATTCGGTGTGTCTTGTGGTATGACGTCCTCTTCCTAAGGAAGTACTTATTTCACCGGTTTTTAAGTTGAGATCTTTATCAATACTATTTAAAAGACTTGATTTGCCGGCACCGGTTTGACCAGTTAAGACAATGGTTTTGTTTTTTAAATATTTAAGAAGTGGAGAAGTATTAGAATTAGTAAATACCATATAACCAATTTCTTGATAATATTTCATGATCTTTTTTAGTTCGGATAATTCCTCTTTGGTAAGTAAATCTAATTTAGTAAAACATATTACAGGTTCGATTTTTTTTAAGGTTATGCTCGTTATTTGTTTATCAAGTAAGTAAAGAGATAAATCCGGTTTTTTTACACTACAGATAATAAGAGCAATATCGATATTACTGATGCTTGGACGATCTAGTTCATTCTTGCGTTTTAAAATATCCATAATGTAGTTATTTTCAATTTCAACTATATCACCAACAAGAGGAGTAAGCTTACTATGTCTAAACTTACCCCTTGCTTTACACTCATAAATATTATCATTTACTTTGACAGTATAAGTATCACTAATGTTTTTAATAATCAGGCCTTTTAACATAAACCGTTCTCACATTCTGGATCATCATCATTGACAGGAGCTTCAGCTACTCTTATTACAAATGACTGACCGGCAACTACTCTTTGACCTACTGGTCTAGACTGATAATAAATAGTTCCAGGTTCATAATCACTAGTTGCAACATATTCTATTTCTACTTCAAGTTCGTAAGTATCAGCAAAATCTTCGATATCACTTACAGTATATTCACCACTAGTAAAATCAGGATAGTTAGTAACAATGTTTGGGATATATAAAGTAATATTTGTACCAGCGGATACTCTTTCGCCTGGTTCAATAGACTGATCCATAATACGACCAACTTCATAATCTGGTTCTTCTTCATTATCTTCTTCAACATCCCGACGTTCAATTAAGACAAATAAGCCTAAAGCTTCGAGTTTACCTTTAATTTCTAGGTAACTTTCCCCAGTATAATCTTCTATTTCAATTTGCGTATCACCGATAGAAACATATAAAGTAATAACTGTACCATCTTTTCGTTTGGAACCAACTGCCGGACTAGTTCTTACGACTCTGCCTTCTTCAATATCGGCAGAATCAACTTCTCGTTGCTCATCAGAAACGACAAAGCCGGCATCTTGAAGTGTTTTTATAGCATCACTTACGGTCATATTACTAACGTCTGGTACTTCTATTTG
>CALVHJ010000008.1 GCA_944327425.1 uncultured Bacilli bacterium | reverse complement strand
TGAAAGAGTAAGTAATTTTGTATCATGCAACCCCAATTATCAAACCTATCAATTAATATTTGGGAGCGGTTATATAAAAAATTTTATTGATTCAAATGGCTTTGAGATGGATATCATAGAGATTTTTATTACTTATGGAATCACTGGTTTTATTATTTACTTTGCTATGACTTTTATAATTTTGATAAAAATATGTATTAATATTTTTAAAAATCCTTCATGTATTTTTAAAGACCACAATTACTTACTATTATTATCAATTTTAGTTGGCTTTGGCCTAGCACTGCTAGTTGGTCATACTCTTTTAACACCGGCACCAGCTATATATTTAGCATTATTAATGATTATAACATTACTTAAAACAAGAGAGGATAATCAAAATGAAAAATAAAATAAAAAATTTTTTAAGTACATTAAGATTTATCAAATATGGATCTAATAATATAATAAATAAAAAAGATAAAGTTTCTATTAGTGACAATTTTAATTTAGGAATTGATTTTTTAATTATTACTAGTTTTAACTATCGTAGAGATTTAAAAACTCCTTATGATGAAGCAACTCTAGATAAAAATATTATTGTAGAAGATAATGTTTGCCCCAGAGATAGAGCAATAATATTAGGTGAAACATATATTTTGGAAAGGACAATTATACCAACAGGAAGTATAGTTGTAAAAGATATAGAAAAGAAAATTAAAATTCATAATAAAGAACATTTTTATCAACTAAAAAAAGAAGGAAAGTTTCATTAATGAAAAATTTATTAGAAAAAATAAATGAAAAATGGTTTTATATTTTTGCCGATCTATTTAGTAAAGCATCAATATATGTATTAATGTTAATATTTTCTTACATAGTTTCACCAGAAGATTACGGCTCTTTATCACTTTTTAATTCTTTAGTCACTATATTTTTTGTTTTCATAAGCCTTAATTTAACTAACAGCTACATTACTAAAAAAAGGCTAGAAAAGAATGCAAATTTTAAAGATGTTTTATCAACAATAATGGCTTTTATTTATTTATTAAATATTATATTTATAATTTTTGCAATTTTAATTTACATTTTTAATATTACCTTATATAGTATCCCAGCTCTTTTATTTTTATGTAGTATTATAGCAGCTATATTAAATTGTAATTATGAATTATTAAATACAACATTAGTTGCTGAAGGAAATAAAAAAAAGTATTTGTTTTTAGGATTATTATTTAGTATAGCATTGTTTATTATATCGTTAATTTTAGTGGTAATCTACCCTAAAATATCTATTTATGCAATCGTAATTACAAAAATTATTTTACTTCTTTCATTTTCTTTGTATTCAACTCATTTTTTTAAGAAAAAATATGATATAAAATTAAAAATAAATAAAAAAATACTAAAAGAAGCATTAAAATTTTCCCTTCCATTAACTTTACATAGTTTAAGTGGTTTTATACTAAATTACATCGATAAATTTATGCTTAATGATATGGAAAACTTAGTATCCACTGCAATTTATTCTTTTTGGCATAACCTTTCAAGTGTAATGATGGTTGTTTCTGCTGCAATAAATAAAGCAGTATTACCTAAATTTTTTGCTTTAAAGGAAGATAAAGAAGATAAAAAAATAAATGAAATGATAGATAATAATCTAAAAATAATGGTATATTTATTTGTCTGCTATGTATGTGCAGTGGGTATTGTATATCCATTTTTCCCAAATGCCTATTCCAATTCTATAATAATATTTATTCTTTTAACATATAATTATTTAATATTTTACGGATATAATATGTACTCAAATTATTTATATTATCAAGGGAAAACAATAAAACTATTTACTAATACAGCAATATCTGGTATACTTAATTTAGTACTAAATGTAATATTGATTAGAAAATACAGTAGTTTAGGGGCAGCTATTAGTACAATAATATCATATATTGTAATGTTCATTCTATATTATATTTCAGTAAGAAAATCGGAAAAAAATTATTTTCCAATCCGAAAATTTCTAATATGGTTTGGTATAGCTGGATTATTCTCAATTATCTACTACATACTACACAAGTTTATAGTATTTAGAGTTATTTGTTTTGGAATAGCAGGTATTACTTTTATCATAATTTGTATAGTGATACTTAGAAAGAGGAATATAAATGAAGGAAGTATTAAATGAGTTTATAAACTTTGAAAATGAGAATAAAGTTTTTGAATATAAAATAGACGATATTTATTTTTGGTATTTAATTAGAAGAAGAATTAGTGACAATATATTAATATCTAAAAAACTTATTTCTACTTCTGATTATACAACCGGTAATAATATAGTTGAAAAAGCTTTGTATTTTAGCAAATATTTATTAAATGCCTTTTTTAATTTATTTAAAAAAGTCCCACATGTAGATGAAATAATAATAAACCATCCAAGAAAAATCATTGTAGACGGAAAATATATAGATATCTATACTTACTACCTTGAAAATGATCTAAGGGAAAAAGGAATCAATTTTATAACATTAGACGTACCATTAAATTGGCATAAACATTTATTAAAAAAAGAAAAACATATAAGATATATGGAAAATTTTTCTATAATAAAAAAAATTATATTTAATAAATTAAATGCAAAAAAAATAAAACAAAATGAAATATTACAAAAATTATCCAAACAATTAATTGCAAAATTTGGAGATGATGGCAATTTAATATCAGTAGTAAATTTAGAAATCCAAAAATTTAAAGCTGATTACAAATATTTTAAGCACTTTTTAAAAAAAGCAAATCCCAAAAAAATATCGATTGTAATATCGGAAGTATATCCAGGTATTATAGCTGCTGCTAAAGAATTAGGCATTGAAACAGTAGAAATTCAACATGCAGTAATTACTAAAGAACATTTAGCATATGAATATCCGAATCAAAAAAACATTCCCTATTTTCCCGATAAAATTAGATTGTTTGGAGAATACTGGTATGATACAGTTGATCTTCCACTAGAAAAAAAGGACATTGTTTTAACTGAAAATAAATTTTTAACATCTAAAAGGAATAAAAAAGTCAGTAAAAAAAATAATCAAATATTGTTTATAACTCAAGGTTGGGTTACTAAAAAGATGCTAATTTACATACAGAAATTTATAAAGAAAACATCAAAATATCATATTGTAGTAAAACTTCATCCTAGTGAATATGAAGTTTGGCAAAAAATATATCCTGAATTAGTAGAATTAAAAGAAAATTTTGGGATTGAAGTTGTAGATAATTTTAATAAAAGTATTTATGACTGGCTAATTGAATCTAAATATGTTGTAGGAGTTAGTTCTACCTGTTTATATGAAGCATTATTTTTTGACTGTGAAGTTCATTTATTAAACTTACCATCCGTAGAAATTATGTCTGATTTAATAGATAAAAAATTAGCAAAACTTGCAAATAATGCACAAGAATTGGCAGAAAATATCAAAACAAAAAGTAAAGGAAAAATTGATTTAAATTATATTTATTTTCAAGGAGGGAAAAATAATGAAAATAGGTAAAAGAAATATTGGACCAGAATATGATCCATTAGTTATTGCTGAAATTGGAATCAACCACAACGGTAGTTTACAAGTAGCCAAAGAAATGGTCGATGCAGCCTATGAAGCTGGAGCAGAAATAATAAAGCATCAAACTCATGTTGTTGATGATGAAATGAGCAAAGAAGCCAAGAAAGTAATTCCTGGTAATGCGGAAGTATCCATATATGATATCATGTCAAAAGCAGCTTTAAACGAAGAAGATGAAACAGAACTTAAAGAATATATAGAATCAAAAAACATGATATTTTTGAGCACTCCATTTTCAAGAGCAGCTGCAGATAGATTAGAAAAGTTAGGAGTAAAAGCATATAAGATTGGTTCTGGAGAATGTAATAATTATCCGTTAATTGAACACATTGCAAAATTTAGAAAACCAATGATTATTTCTACAGGTATGAATGATATAGAAAGCATAAAAAAAACAGTTGCAATAGTTGAAAAGCATCATGTACCATATGCTTTATTACATACAACTAATCTGTATCCAACAACACCTGAACAAGTAAGGTTAGGAGCCATGCTTGAATTAAAAGAAAATTTCCCCAATGCAATTTATGGGTTATCTGATCACACTTTAAACAATAATGCTTGTTTAGCAGCAACAGCCTTGGGAGCATCTATTTTAGAAAGACATTTTACAGACACAAAAGACCGTGAAGGACCAGATATTGTATGTTCAATGGATAAAGAAGAATTAAAAGAATTAATTGAAGGAACAAAACAAATTCATAAAATGCTAGGGGGTAAAAAGGAGGCATTAAAAGATGAGCAAGTAACAATTGACTTTGCTTTTGCAACAGTAGTAACAATCAAACCAATAAAAAAAGGGGAAAAATTTACTACTGAAAATATATGGGTAAAAAGACCAGGAACTGGAGAAATAAAAGCAGAATATTATAATGATATTTTAGGCAAAGAAGCATTATGTGATATTGCAGAAGATACACATTTAAGCAAAAAAATGATTGGAGGAATAAAGAAATGAAATTTTGTAAAGAATGTATAATGCCTGATACAAGACCAGGAATTCAGTTTGATGAAAATGGTGTATGTGTAGCTTGTATCCATGAAAAAAGGAAAAAGGAAATAAATTGGGATGAAAGATATGAAGAATTAAAAAAAATATGTGATAAATATCGTCGAAAAAATGAAAGTGATTATGATTGTTTAATTGCTGTAAGTGGTGGAAAAGATAGTCAATACCAAGTATACGTTATGAAAGAGCTTATGAACATGAACCCATTGTTAGTTACAGTTCAAGATTTTTTTACAATGACAGAAGCAGGCAAACATAATTTAAATAATATTCAAGAAAGTTTTGGATGCAATATGTTTGCTTTTAAGCCAAATAGAAAAGTCGGTAAATATTTAACAAGAAAAACATTTGAAAAATGGGGACGTCCATTATGGTATGTTGATAGATTATTATATACAGTACCACTTTATATGGCAATAAAATTTAATATTCCATTAGTAGTATATGGTGAAAATGTATCATATGAATATGGTGGAGTAGATTGTGAAGAAACCTATTCGGCAAGAGAACAAATAAATAACGGTGTAGCACCAAATATTAAATTAGAAGATTTAGTAGATGAAAACATCAGCTATCAAGATTTAAGTTTTTTAGAGGCACCAAGTGTCGAAGAATTAAACAAGATTGATCCAATATATTTAAGCTATTTTGTTCCATGGAATTCAGTAGCTAACTATGAGTTCGCTAAAACAAGAGGATTTAAAGATCTTACTGGAGAATGGGATAGAACAAACCATATAGAAAACTTTAATCAAATAGATAGTATAGGATATCTTTTAAATGCTTGGATGAAATATCCTAAATTTGGACATGCTTATGCAACAGATTATGCAGCAAGATGGGTAAGATATGGTCTTTTAACAAGAGATGAAGCTGTTAAATTAGCGGAAGAAAAGGATCATGCTTTAGATCCTAAAATTGTTGATGATTTTTGTGCATTTACTGGTTATACACTAAGTGAATTTTATAGCATTATTGAAAAACACTATAATAAAGATTTATTTGAAAAAAATGAATTCGGACAATGGAGATTAAAAAAAGAATTTATTGAAAAAAGACGTAAAGGATAAACATAATGAAAAAAATAGTATTTTTAACAGCAACACGTGCCGAATTTGGCAAAATGAAAACATTAATGCAAGCTGTAGAAAAACATAAAGATTTTGAATGTTACGTTTTTGTCACAGGCATGCACATGCTAAAAAAATATGGAAGTACATATGATGAAATCAAAAAAGCAAGATTTAAAAATATTTATATGAAAAAAAATCAAAGTGAAACCTCAAATGATATGCTAAAAACTTTATCAAAGACAATAAATATTTTTGATGATTATGTAAAAAGGGTGAAGCCAGACTTAATTGTGGTTCATGGGGATCGTCTAGAAGCTTTAGCAGGAGCAATTGTAGGAGCTTTCTCAAATATCAAAGTTGCTCATATAGAAGGTGGAGAAGTAAGTGGCACAATTGATGAATCGATTAGACATGCTATCACTAAATTTTCTCATATTCACTTTGTATCTAACGAAGATGCTGCCAAAAGAATAATTCAATTAGGAGAGCTAAAAGAAGCAATAAAAATTATCGGATCTCCAGATATTGATATAATGCTTTCTAATCATCTTCCAAAATTAGAAGATGTCAAAAAACATTATGAAATATCATTTGAAAAATATGCAATTTTTATGTTTCACCCCGTTGTATCAGAAGTAGAGCATCTTGAACAAGATATAAATATTATAATTTCAGCTTTAAAGGATAGCCAAAAGAATTATGTAGTTATTTATCCAAATAATGACAAAGGAACGGAAATAATTCAAAAGGCAATATTAACTTTAAAAGAAAATCCAAAATTTAGAATCTTTCCATCAATTAGGTTAGAGAAATTCTTAGTATTATTAAAAAATAGTGATTTTATGATAGGAAACTCCAGTGCAGGAATTAGAGAAACTTGTGTTTATGGAATACCATCTATTGACTTAGGAACAAGACAAAGTGGCAGATATGATGAAAATAAACTTAAAAATATTATACATTGTAATATTAATAAAGAAGAAATTCTATCAGCAATCTGTCACATTGATGAACACAGAATTGTATCTAAAGTATTTGGCAAAGGAAATAGTACCCAAGAATTCATGAATGCATTAGAAAGTAAAGAATTATGGGATATGGATATTCAAAAAAAATTTATTGATTTAGAGTAGGTGTATATATGTATAAAAATAAACGATATCTAGCTATTATACCGGCAAGAGGAGGATCTAAAGGTATAAAAGACAAAAATATTATTGATGTTTGTGGCAAACCATTAATAGATTATACAATATCATCAGCAAGGAAATCAAAGTATTTAGATTATATTTATGTTTCAACTGATAGTCCCAAAATAAAAGAAGTGGCATTACAATGTGGAGCTTCTGTTCCTTTTTTAAGAGATGAATCTTTAGCAAGTGATACTTCAAAAACTATAGATGCTGTAGTATATTCTATAAAAAAACTTGAAGATATTGGCGAATATTTTGATTTTTTAGTGCTACTTCAACCAACATCACCACTTAGAACAGCGGAAGATATAGATAGAGCTATAGAATATCTAGATAATAGAGAAACAAAATCGTTAGTAAGCATCAATCAAATAAAAGATAATCCAGTTTTAATACGTACAATTGATAAAAATGGAAATCTTCGTAAAATTTTGAATCAAAATAGTACAGTAAGAAGGCAAGATTTTAAAGAGTATTATCGAGTTAATGGGGCAATTTACATAAATTCTATAAAAAAAATAAATAACGAAACAAGCTTTAATGATAATGTTTTAGGTTATATTATGCCTCTAGAAAGATCAATAGATATTGATAATATAGATGATTTAGAAAATGTTCGTAATTTTATAAAGAATGCTAAAAAATAGCATTTTTTCTTTATTTTTAAAAACTAATATTGTATACTTATATTGAAAGAAGGTAAAAAATGATTAAAGTAATGACTATATTTGGAACTAGACCAGAAGCAATAAAAATGGCTCCATTAGTTCAAGAATTAAAGAATAGAAAAGGGATTGAATGTATAGTTTGTGTAACAGCTCAGCACAGAGAAATGTTAGATCAAGTATTAGAAACATTTAAGATAACTCCAGATTATGATTTAAATATAATGAAACAAGGCCAAACTTTAGCAGACATTACAACTAGAGCACTAATAGGCTTAGAAAGTGTCATAAAACAAGAAAAACCAAACATAGTTCTCGTTCATGGCGATACAACAACAACCTTTGCCGGAGCCCTAGCAGCCTTTTATAACGAAGTTGATATTGGCCATGTTGAAGCAGGCCTTAGAACTTATAACAAATATTCACCATATCCAGAAGAAATGAATAGACAAATGGTATCGTGTCTAGCCGATATGAATTTTGCTCCAACGAAAGTTAGTAAACAAAATTTATTAAATGATAACAAAAAAGAAGAAACAATTTATGTAACCGGTAATACCGTAATTGATGCAATGAAAACAACTGTTACCAAAGATTATTACCACCCAGTTTTAGACTGGATTGGTAAAGATAGAATGATTTTACTAACAGCTCACCGTAGAGAAAATCTAGGTGAACCAATGAGAAATATATTTACAGCAATAAAAAGAATAGTTGAAGAATTTGATGATGTTAAAGTAGTATATCCTATTCATATGAATCCTAAAGTAAGAAAGATAGCAAATGAAGTATTAGGAAAATGTGACAAAGTAAAAATGATTGAACCATTAGAAGTATTTGATTTTCACAATTTTCAAAATAAATCATATTTAATTCTTACTGATAGTGGTGGCGTTCAAGAAGAAGCTCCTTCTTTAGGTAAGCCAGTATTAGTACTTAGAGATACAACTGAAAGACCCGAAGGATTGGAGGCTGGAACTTTAAAACTAGTTGGTACCAATACTGATAAAATCTACGAAGAGACAAAAATCCTACTAACAAATAAAAAAGAATATGAAAAAATGGCAAAAGCCACTAATCCGTATGGTGATGGCTTCGCCAGTAAATATATTGTAGACGCAATTATAGAAAAATATAATACATAAAAAAATTAGAAAATTCAATGAAAATAGAAATCATTGAATTTTTTGCGTAAAATGAAAAGAAACATGTATATCAAAACATGGTATAAAAACAATTATATAATAAAAAAATAAAGTAGTATAATTTAAATCGTAAATTATAAATAGAGGTTTAAATTAATTCGTGTAAGATTTGAGTTTTTAGAAACTGAAATTTGAAAGAAAACTAAAATTGTGTTATACTAGTTTAAGAAAGGAGCACTATATGAATCTACCAGAATATTTATTAAATATTTTAAAAAATGGCGAAAAAAATAATGTAGAATTAAAAACAGCTAGAAATAAATTGCCATCAACATTATTTGAAACAATATGTGCGTTTTTAAATAGAAATGGTGGACATATATTTTTAGGTGTAGATGATTCTAAAAAAATAGTAGGAATTAATCCAGATAAAATTACGGACTTAAAAAAAGATTTTGCCAACCTATGTAATAATCCTCAAAAAATTTTTCCTACAACTCAATTGCTAGTAAAAGAATATGAATATGCAGGCAAAAAAATTCTTTATATTAACGTTTATGAAAGTTCTGAAGTACATAAATCAAATAATAAAATATTTGATAGAAATGAAGATGGGGATTATGATATAACTAATAATACAGCATTAATATCTCAAATGTATACAAGAAAAAGCAGCTCTTATGCTGAAAATGAAATATTTGAATATGCTACATTAGATGATTTAAGAAGTGATATAATAGCTAAGGCTCGTCAAATGGCAGTAAACAAAGATGTAAATCATCCTTGGCAATATATGGATGATTTAGCTTTGCTACGTAGTGCCTCACTTTACGAAAAAGATTATCATACAAATAAGGAAGGTGTAAACCTTGCAGGCATTCTTTTATTTGGAAAAGATGAAGTAATCAAATCAATTAGATCCTTTTATAAAACAGATGCTCTGTATAGAGAAAGTGATACTGATGGTTATTTAGATAGAGATGATATAAGAACAAATTTAATTGATAGTTTTTTTAGATTAACAGAATTCGTGAAAAAACATATGGATGACAAATTTTATTTAGAAAAAGACGAAAGAGTCAGTCCAAGAGATAAAATTGCAAGAGAATTATGCTCTAACATTCTAATCCACCGAGATTATACCAATCCTTTTCCAGCTAAAATTATCATATCTAAAAAAGAAATAAAATGTGAAAATGCTAATCGTTCAAAGATGATAAAATATATAGATCTAAAAAGTTACACACCATATCCTAAAAACCCCAAAATTGCAGCTGTATTTAAAGAAATAGGTTTAGCAGATGAACTTGGCTCCGGCATTCAAAGAATTACTGAATATAGTAAACTATACTCAAACATACCACCAAAATTTAAAGAAGATGACATATTTGCAACAACTGTTTATTTAGAATCAAATAACAAAAAAAAGACAAAGAAATCACTGGAAATATCCGGACATAGAAAAGTATTATATGATTTTATTGTGAATAATAATGGTGTAAACAGAAAGCAAATAAATAATTATATGTATCCTCTTTATGAAACAAAAAACGAAAAAGAGCTAAATGAAAAAGTGAGATACATATTAACAGATTTAAGGCAAAAAGAATTAATAAAAAATGTAGGAACGGATAGTAATCCAATATGGATCAAAAAATAAAAGCTAAAGAACCGCAGACAACCGCAGAGAACTGCAGAGAACCGTAGAGAACTGCAGAGAACTGCAGACAACCGCAGACAACCGCAGAGAACCGCAGAGAACTGCAGACAACCGCAGAGAACCGCAGAGAACCGCAGAGAACTGCAGAGAACCGCAGAGAACTGCAGAGAACCGCAGAGAACTGCAGACAACCGCAGAGAACTGCAGACAACCGCAGAGAACCGCAGAGAACTGCAGAGAACTGCAGAGAACTGCAGACAACCTAATATAGAATATAATATAAAACTAAATATAAATGTTAATATAAAAACTGATAAATATGTCAAATTTAAAAGTTGATAGTTTATTAGTTTATCTATTCAACCGTAACAGACTTAGCCAAATTCCTAGGTTTATCAACATCCAAATCTTTTTCTTTTGCCACATAATAAGCAATAAACTGTAAAGGAATAATTGCTAGTATTGGACTTAATATAGGATTAATATCAGGTATAGATATAACTTGCTCTTCTCTAATATTTTGATTAGTAATCAAAACAATATTAGCCCCTCTAGATTTAACCTCTTCTAAGTTACTAAGTGTTTTATCGGCTATCTTAGAATCAGTAATAATTCCCAAAACAAAAGTTCCCTTATCAATTAGGGCAATTGGACCATGTTTAAGCTCACCAGCCGGATAAGCCTCACTATGTATATAGCTTATTTCTTTTAATTTTAAAGATCCTTCCATCGCTATATAATAATCACATCCTCTACCAATATAAAATAAGTCATGAACATTTATCATTTTTTTAGCTAACTCATGATAATTATCTTCATTTTTTATAACTTCTTCCATTAAATCTGGCAAATGCAATAGTTCTTCTTTTAAATAATTTGTATCCTTATTACTTCCAAATAAAGTATCACATAAATAAATAGCAAAGGCAACAATAATACCAACTTGAGAAATATATGCCTTAGTTGATGCTACTGCTATTTCTGGACCCGCATGTGTATAAATAGTGTGATCAGCTTCTCTTGTTATAGAAGATTCAAAAACATTGGAAATCGCAATAGTTTTAGCCCCCTTTTCTTTGGCAAGTTTTAAAGCTGCAATTGTATCAGCTGTCTCCCCCGACTGACTAATAAAAATGCATAAAGTATTTTTATCAACAATCGGATCCCGATAACGAAATTCACTTGCCACTTCTACATTTACAGGAATACGTAGCATTTTTTCCATCGCATATTTCCCAACTAAACCGGCATGCATAGCTGTCCCACAAGCAACAATATAAATTTGTTTTAAACTTTCCAAGTACTTTTTATTTAAAGAAAACCCAACAAACTGTACAGGTTTATTATTTACTATAATTCCATTTAAAGTATTTTTTAAAGACGCTGGTTGCTCATAAATTTCTTTTAACATATAATCTTTAAACCCATTTTTATCTATAGCATCCATTTCCCAATTAATTGTTTTACTTTGTTTTTTTATTTCCTCAAAATGTTCATCATAAAATCTAATTTTATCATCAATAATAGCTTTCTCTCCATCACTTAAAAAGTAAAAATCTTTTGTATACTTAATTATAGCCGGTATATCCGAAGCAATATATATACCATCACTTCCTTCTCCAATAACAAGTGGACTATTTTTTTTAGCCACTAAAATAGTATTAGATATAAGTGGCGTAATAACTAAAATAGCATAACTACCTTTTAAATCATCTAAAGTATGTTTAAAAGCCTTCACTACATCCTTATCTTTTTGATAATAATATTCCATAAGAACAGGAATAACCTCAGTATCAGTTTGCGACTCAAACTTAAAACCTTCTTTAATCAAAAAATCTTTAAGTTCCATATAATTTTCAATTATTCCATTATGCACTACCGTAAAATGTTTATTTTGATCCTCATGAGGATGAGCATTTTTTAAAGAAGGAATACCATGAGTAGCCCATCTCGTATGAGCAATACCAACATTACCATTTAAAGCATCATAATCTAAAATAGCCTCCAAATTATTAATTCTTCCTTTATCTTTAACAACAATTACGTGATTATCTTGCATTACCGCCACTCCAGCTGAATCATATCCTCTATATTCTAAAGTTTTTAACCCCAAAACTAGTTTATCTATGGCTCTTTTTTTACCAACATATCCTACAATTCCACACATTTTAAATCACTTCCTTTATCTTAATCATAATTTAATACTACTATAAAATAAAAACAATGTCAAATATCATTTAAAAACTCCATATTTTTTGATAAAATAGATATATGAAAGTAAGTGATTATCATGAAAACATTAAGCATAATTATTGGCAAATTAACATTATTAATAGGCAAAATAATGAATAGAGGTAGTTCTCTACCCGGCATGATCTCTCTAGCTCTTGATAAAAATATCTTAAGTAAGTTAACATATCCCAACATAAAGGTTATTGTAACTGGTTCATCAGGCAAAGGAAGTACTGCTAAACTTATCGCTGACGTTTTAAAAGACAATGGTTATACTATATGTTTCAATGATTTAGGCTCAAACTTAAAAAGAGGTATTACCAGTGCTTGTATTAGCTCTTCAAATATTCTCGGTAACATTAAAAAGGATGTCTTAATTTTAGAAGTAGATGAAAGATATGTAAAAGAAATATACAAGGATATCAAACCTAATTATTTAATTGTAACCAACATAACCAAAGATCAACCACCAAGACAACATCATGTTGATATAATACTAGAAGAAATAAAAAAAGGTTTACCAAGTGATACTAAAATAATTACCACCATTGATGAACCATATTTAAGACATTTTGACCTAGACATTAAAAATCCTAATATTCACTATAGCATTGCTAAAAATAAATATTCTTATCAAGAGCAAATATTTGAAAATTTAAATACTTATTATTGCTTAAAATGCCAAACCAGATTAAAATATGACTATTATAATTTTGAAACTTTAGGAAAATATACTTGTCCCAAGTGTGATTTTAAATGGGATAAACCCCAAGTTATAGGAACTAACCTCGATTTAGAAAAAGGTACAATTACTATTAATAAAAAAACTGTTAGTATTGGTGGTGATATGCTTTTCAATGCGTATAACACTCTTGCAAGTTACACTTTTTTAAAAGAGTTAGATTTAGATGAAGAAAAAATAATCACTAGCATAAACAAATATAATCACAATAAAAACATTGAATTTATCAAAAGAAAAAAACTTTACAAAGCCTTAAACTGTAAAGCCGAAAATGCTACAACCTATAATCAATGTGTTTATAAAGTATTTTTAGATAATAATTTAAAAGATGTCATAATTGGTTGGAAAGAAATTAGTAGACGTTATGACCATTATGACATATCCTGGCTTTATGATATAGCTTTTGAACTTTTAAATAATGATACTTTAAATAAAATATATGCTGTTGGTATTGATAAGGAAAACATCAAAAAACGTTTATTATTAGCTAGAATACCTAATAAAAAAATCATAACTGCTAACTCTCTATCAGAAATTAAAGAAGAAATAATAAATAGTAAAGCTAGTAGAATTTACGGCATCCTAAATTTTGATTACATGGAACCATTTGAAAACACATTTAAAGAAGGTGAAAATAATGATAACCATAGCTAACCTTTATCCCTATGAATTAGCTTTATATGGTGAATCCGGCAATATTAAAGCTTTAACTTATGCTTTAGAAAAAGAAGGTATAAAATACCAAGTAATAAATATTGATAAAGAGAATAAATTAGAATTTAGTAAGTATGACTTTATTTATCTCGGAAGTGGTAGAGAAACATACTTAGAAGATATCAAAAAACGCCTGTTACCATATAAAGAAGAACTTTTAAAATATATTCTAAATGAAGGTATTTTATTAGTAACGGGAAACGCTATAAAGATATTTGATTTTTTAGACTTATACCAAGTTAAACATTATGATGAAAGACAAGTATTTGATATACTTGCCACAACTTCTTTATGTAAAGGTACTATAAAAGGGTTTCAAAACACTGAATATCTAATTGATACTACCCAAAATATATTATTTAATATAGAGAAAGGTATAGGTAATGCTGGAACTTTAATGGAAGGATTTGTATACAAAAACTTTTATGCAACCTCTCTTATTGGCCCCATCCTAGCTCGAAATGATAATTTAACCAATTATTTCAAAAACTTATTAATAAAAAAAGGATATGCGATTAAGTCTACTAAAACCTCTTTAGAGAAACTAGCTGATGAAAACAAAAAGACTAATAAACTAGTCTTGTCGAAAATTAGTACTATTATCTAGTACTCTTTTTAATATTTTAGCTTGCTTCTCTTCATCCGGTATAGTAGGTTGATAATCATTTCTAGAAGTACTACTAGATAAAGTAGCCGGAATAATATTTAATTTTGTCTCTTCCAAAACTAAATTATTAAAAGTAAAACTCATCTGTATAATCATCGTATCTTTATCACTAGGATTCTTATTACCACCAAAAACAAAATTCCCCAGTGAATAAACAATATACACTCCATTATATTTCTCAATTCCCTGTAATACATGAGGATGATGTCCAATAACCAAATTAGCTCCACCATTATCAACCGCATACCGAGCAATTTCTTCTTGCACGCTATTTTGTTTATATTCTCTTTCAACACCCCAATGAAAATTATAAATAATAAGTTGAACATCATTAAGATCAAAATAACTCTTAGCTTTATCAATTTCTGCTTTAGCACTATCTAAACTAAAACCTTTAATACCAGCCAAACCAACTTTAATTCCCTTTATTTCTGCTATTTCAAAAATACCATTACCAAAATAACCAATATCAGCCTCATCTAAAGCAACTTTTGTATCTTCATATCCTTCCTTACCAAAATCCATGGTATGATTATTAGCCAGATTAACTACTTCAACACTACCTAGAGATAGAATATTCGTGTAACTACTATCCCCCTTAAAAGTAAACTGTTTTTCTGCTCTATCTGTCGAATCAGTTAATGTTCCTTCTAAATTAGCAATTGTAAGATCATCATTACTTAAAATATCATAAACTCCTTTAAAAAAGTAACTATAATCATAATTATTAATCTCTAAATAATAAGGAAGGGAATAAGCATAACTTCCTCGATCATCACGCCCCAAAGTACAATCTCCAACCGCACTAATAACAACTTCTACCTTATTATCTTTTTCTTCTTCTTTTGAAAGTTCGCTATTAAAAGTTTCTTCCTCATAAATTATTTTATTTAATAGTTGATCTCTTCCTTCATCATTTTTAACATCTTTATTAATTTTCTTTTTACATCCACCAGCACTAAATAAAACGGATAAGCTAAGTAGATAAGCTAAAATTTTTTTCATACACACCTCTTAGTAACAAATTATAACACTAGGTTTCTATTAAATCAATTAAATACAAAAAAAGTTGATAGCTTTAAATATTATCAACTCTTAAAAATTACTTATTCTTTTTCAAATTTTTATTAATAAGTCTAACTTTTACTCCTTTTTTTCTTGCAAAAGTTTTTTTAACACCCTTTGGTAAATTAGCTTTATAAGTTTTCATAACTCCACCTCCCACTTAAATCAACTTAGCTAATTATATCACTAATCTAACAAAAATCCAACCAAAAATACTAATCTTGACAATTAAATAAGGGAATTATATAATTATCATAGTTTTATGAAAGGAGTATTTATGTTAGAATTAAAAAACATTAGTTTAAAAAAAGATAATAAAATTATTTTAAATAATATAAATTTAACTTTTGATGATAATAAATTCTATTGTATAACCGGCCCTAATGGAAGTGGCAAATCAACATTAGCCAAAATTATTATGGGGCTTATCACCCCTGATAGTGGATCTATCCTTTATAATAACCGTGATATTACCAACTTAAGTGTGACCAAGCGCGCAAAACTAGGAATTGGGTTTGCTTTTCAAACCCCTGTAACATTTAAAGGCTTAACTGTATATGATATCTTAAAAATTGCTACTGGAAAAGAAGTTTTAAAAAAAGAGGCCTGTGACATTTTATCCAAAGTAGGATTATGTGCTAATGAATATATTGATAGAGAATTAAATAACTCTTTATCAGGTGGAGAACTAAAAAGAATTGAAATAGCAAGTGTAATAGGAAAAAATCCCAACATATCTATATTTGATGAACCAGAATCAGGCATTGATTTATGGAGCTTTAAATACTTAACAGAAATATTTAAAGAGCTAGGAATGAAAAAAAGAGGAACAACTATTGTCATATCCCATCAAGAAAGAATATTGTCAATCGCTGATGCTATTATTCTCTTAGAAGGAGGACAAATTAAAGAGATAGGAACTAAAGATACTATGTTAAAAAACATTTTATCTTGTCCCAAAGGAGGCACCCATGAATAATATCGATAAAGAATTATTAAGTGAGATTAGTGATACTTTTAATGAGGAAGCTGAAGTTTATAATATTAGAAAGAATGGTCAAAGTATTAAACGCCAAGTAAATTCTTACATTGACATCATCACTAAAACTGATAAAAGTGGCATAGATATTTATGTAAAGGAAAATACTCTTTTTGGAATAGTACACATACCCGTTATTATTACCCAAAGTGGCTTAACTGACGTAGTTTATAACGATTTTCATATTGGCAAAAATGCTAATGTTATAATTTTTGCTGGCTGTGGCATTCACAATGACAAACACAAAGACTCGGAACATGACGGCATTCATCGCTTTTATTTAGAGGAAGGTGCCAAAGTAAAATATGTCGAAAAGCATTATGGCGAAGGAATAGGATCCGGAAAGAAAATATTAAATCCCACAACTGAAATTTATATGAAAGCTGGCTCCTCTATGACCATGGATAGCACCCAAATAAAAGGTGTTGATAACACAACTAGAATAACCAAAGCCGAGTTAGGAACGAGTACTACTCTCGAAATATCTGAAAAAATACTTACAACCGGAAGTGGGACGGCAAAAACCGAATTTGTAGTTGACTTAAATGGTGAAAATGCCAGTGTTCATGTAACCAGTAGAAGTGTAGCTGAAGGCACGTCTTATCAAGAATTTATTTCAAATATTACCGGAAATACCAAATGTTATGCTCACATAGAATGTGATGCCATAATTAAAGATGAAGGTAAAGTTAAAGCAATACCGGAAATATATGCTAAAAATATTGATGCTAATTTAATACATGAAGCAGCTATAGGAAAAATTGCTGGCGAACAACTAAATAAATTAATGACCCTAGGCCTAAATGAGAGTGAAGCTGAAGAAGTAATTATAAAAGGGTTCTTAAAATAAAGTTTTTAATAAGGGGAAGATTATGTCAAAAATATCAAATACTTTAATGGTATTAAAGTTACTTTCTCGTGGTACCAAATATAGTGCCAAAGATTTAGCTTTAAAATTAGAGACAAGCGAACGCATGATAAGAACTTATATTACTGACTTAGAAATGGCCGGAATTTATATCGAAAGAATAAGAGGACCATATGGTGGCTATGTAATAAATCAAAAAATAAATACACCAACTATTACCTTTACAAAAAAAGATATGAACCAATTAACGGATTTAATAAATGAAACAACAAATATAAATCAAAAAAAGAATTTAATAGAGCTAAGAAACAAAATATTTTTTAATATTCAAAAAGAAGAGTTATCATCACTAAAAATGTCTAAAGAAAATTTAGACAAATATAACCTAATTAGCAAAGCAATAAAAGAAAAAAGAAAAATAAAAATTACTTATTTTAGTAAAGGAACTAAAAAAGAAAGAATCGTATTTCCCTTAGAAATATTCGTTTATGATAGTAAATGGTTTGTAATTGTGATTTATTCTGAAGATGAAAGTGACATTAGATATTTAAATTTTGAGAGATTAAATAATTTAACTTTATTATAATACTTCCTATATACTTCCTAATTATGTAGTATAATGTACTTAGAAAGAAGGGAATTTTATGTTAAAATTTGATCATATTGCCGTATCAGTTAGCAATTTAAAAAAGAGCATCGACTTTTATCAAGTCTTAGAATTTAAGTTAGAAAATATTTTTCATGATGAAGAATATGACTGGGCAACCATGAAAGGACAAAATACAACCTTAGAACTATTTTGCTTTAGAAATGCTAAAAATGATTATGTTAGTGATTTAGCTAAAATAGGAATTCATCATTTTGCCTTTCTAGTACCATCTATTGATGAAGCAATATTAATAGCCAAAAAATTAAATCAAAAACCAGAAATTTATACTGGCGACTTAAATCGAAAATCATTTATGATTGAAGACCCTGACGGTATTGCCATTCAATTTATTGAAAAATAATGTGAAACAAAATGTGTAAATAAAGCTAAAACTGTTTCACATTTATAAGGGTACATTATGAGAGAAAAAGCAAATATTTATTGATGGCAATAAAAGAACTTCAGTATTGTTTAGCAACCAATACAAAGGAAAAGATGAAAAAAGAATAAAGAAATTTCTAAAAGAAAATGCTATATGAAAATATAAATAAAAATATATATGTAAAGTTATATATATTTTTTGCGTTGAGAAGAATACTTTATGATATAATATAAGCCAAGGTGTATTTTTATGGATAACCACTTTAAAGTAATAATTATTGGTGCTGAACCCTCAGGTTTAGCAACTGCCTTAAATTTATTAAAAAATGGGATAAAAGATATATTAGTACTAGAACAAAAAACATTCCCAAGATCCAAATGTTGTGCTGGTTATATCACAAATAAAACCAAAAAAGAGTATGAATCCTTAGGTTTAAATATTGATAAATGTCACTATAGTTTGATTAAAGATTTTAAAATACTTTATAAATATAAAGAAAAGCAAAAAATTGTTAATAAGTTTTTATTTACTAACAAAAATATCGATAGAGTAGAATTAGACTACGAATTTTTTAGATTAGCTCGTAAAAAGGGGATATTAATAAAAGAAAACACGCATATTACAAGTCATAATATGTCTAAAAATAGCCTTAAAACAAATACTAAAGAAATATTTACCTATGATTATTTAGTTTTCGCTGATGGTACTACTGGTTATGGTTCTAAGTATCAAAAAAAGACAAGTAAAAATATAGCCATGCAACTAATTGAAAAAACTAATCGGAAAGACAGCATTGAAATACACTTTGGTATAACCCCACACGGATATGGTTGGGTAAGTACCTATAAGAAAATTACCAACATTGGTCTAACTGATGTTTATAATTCCAAATTAAACTATAATAAAATATTTAAAGAATACTTAAAAAAAATAGGAATAGATGGTAATGTTAAAAATCTAAAAGGAGCATATACCCCAATAGGAATTAGAAAGGGAATAATAAATAAAAACATATATTATGTCGGTGATGCTATAGGTGCATGTGATCCTCTAACTTTATCTGGCCTAAGATATGGACTTTATACTGGTAAAATGTGCGCTCAAGCTATAAAGAAAAAGAATAACATAATATACCAAAAATGCCTTTTAAAACTAAAAATAAAATTTATATTAATGAAGATAATACTAAAAATATTTTATTTAAAAGGAATATTGTTCATGATATTTAATATTGGCTGTCGCTTCTTTAATAAATTTATAGCTTTTGTATTTAATCATTTCTTTATAAATAAAAAGTAATTTCTACATTAATCTAATATATGCTATAATAACAATTACATAAAGAAAGAAGGAATATAAATGCCAAGTTTAATAGAAGTTTTAAAAAAAGAAGATGCTACTATAGATGATATTTTAAATGCTGAAAAATTATCACCTAAAGACATATATGAATTAGCTCATGATTATCAAGAGATTTTAGATCTAGAAGAAAAATATAAGCAAGCAACTTTAGGAAAAAAACAGATAGCGGAAGAAATTAGAAAGAAAATATTTTTCTTTAATAGATTTGTATCCCATTTAAAAGGCTATATGCATTCTATAAATCAAACCTATGAATATTCTCAAGAAATAATTACCGATTTAGAAAAAGCTATAAGAATAATATTACGTTTAGCAAATCAAAATACCGACAGTTACTCTATAAATAGTTTAAAAATTTCTGGTAGAAGGAATTTTGAAACTATACATGGTGATAAGCAATCAGCAGAATTAGAGGGAATAGTATGGATAATTACTAATAAAGAAGCTTTAAAAGAGTTGGATAGTAATAAAATTTATCCAGCTCACGAGATTAGCAATATTACTCTTAATTTTTTAAAAAAAGGCTACTCATTAATTGTTTTTACCAATTATTCCTATGATAGTATCGTAAAGCCTAATTTATTTAACACTGATTTAACAGAAAAAATAAGCACTCATGATTTAAACAGTGGCATATCTTGTTATTTACAAGCAGATGAATTAAGTAATGCTCTAAATATTTTCCTAAATTATATTTCAGAAAACGGTGCTGATATTAAAGATTTAGATGAAAATGAATTATATCAATATTTAATAAATAAGCCAAAAAACGAAAGTTTAATTAGAAAACCAAACTAAAAAGGCTCATCTAGAGTCTTTTTTAACTGCTTTTCATTTCTAATATAATATCTCTAAGTTCCATAGCCCGTTCAAAATCAAGATTTTTAGCTGCTTCTCTCATTTCTTCTTCAAGCGTTGCCAAAATATTTTCTTTTTCTTTCTTACTCATCTTCTGTTTCTTCGTCTTATTTTCAATTTCATTAGAAACAACTTCTTTAATTTCTTTATTTATAGTCTTAGGTATAATATGATGTTCTTCATTGAATTTTTGTTGTATCTCTCTACGTCTAGCCGTCTCTTTAATCGCATTATCCATTGCTTCGCTAATATTATCAGCATACATAATAACATGACCATGTTCATTTCTAGCACATCTACCAATAGTTTGAATTAAACTTCTCTCACTTCTAAGGAATCCTTGCTTATCGGCATCTAATATACATATCAAACTTACCTCGGGAATATCAAGTCCTTCCCGAAGTAAGTTAATTCCAACCACACAATCATAAACCCCAAGTCTAAGCTCTCTTATAATCTTTAATCGTTCAAGTGTTTTAATTTCACTATGAAGATAAGCCACTTTTATATTCATTTCTTTTAAATAGTTAGTCAGTTCCTCACTCATTCTAATAGTAAGTGTTGTAATTAAAACCCGCTCATTTTTTGTTATTCGCTCTTTAATCTGGGCAATAATATCATCGATTTGTCCTTCCGTTTTCCGAACTTCAATAGTAGGATCAAGTAAGCCTGTAGGTCTAATAATTTGCTCTACATATTCACCATGAGTGTGCTCTAACTCATAATCTCCCGGAGTAGCTGAAACATAAATAACTTGATTAATTTTATTTTCAAATTCACTAAAGTTAAGAGGCCTATTATCAAGGGCACTAGGAAGACGAAAGCCATAATCAACAAGTGTTTGCTTTCGCATTCTATCTCCATTATACATACCTCTAACTTGAGGAATAGTAACATGTGATTCATCAACAACTAGCAAAAAATCTTTAGGAAAAAAGTCGATTAAACAAGTAGGTGTTTCTCCAGGGCCACGTAAAGCAAGATGTCTTGAATAATTTTCAACTCCATTACAAAACCCTGTTTCTTTAAGCATTTCAATATCATAATTAGTTCTTTCTCTAAGTCTTTGTTCCTCTAAAAGTTTCCCTTCCTCTTTTAATTCTTTTAATCTATCTTCTTTTTCAGCTTCTATTCTTCTAATTGCTTCTTCTAGTTTTTCTGGACTAGTAACAAAGTGTGAAGCAGGGGATATAGTAATAGTTTTCTTATCACTAACAATAGCTCCCGTTAAAGGATCAAATGTAGATAATCTTTCTATTTCATTACCAAAAAGTTCAATTCTAACCCCATGAGCATGTTCATTAGCAGGTATGACATCAATTATATCACCCCGACTTCTAAATGTTCCTCTATGAAAATCAAGATCATTTCTTTCATAAGTCATATCAACTAAGCGGTTAATAATATCGATTCTTTTAATATTTTGATCTACATTTAAAACAAGCATTGATTTTTCATACTCTTCTTTTTCTCCAATACCATAAATACAAGATACACTAGCAACCACTATAACATCACAGTAATTAATAAGAGCACTAGTTGCACTATGTCTAAGTTCATCAATTTCATCATTAATAGATGCATCTTTTTCAATATAAGTATCACTAGACGGTACATAAGCCTCTGGCTGATAATAATCATAATAGGAAACAAAATATTCCACATGATTATTAGGAAAAAGTTCTTTAAGTTCCGAGTATAATTGCCCCGCTAAAGTTTTGTTATGAGCTAAAACTAAAGTTGGTTTATTCACCTCTTTAATAACATTAGCCACCGTAAAAGTTTTACCAGTGCCTGTTGCTCCCAGTAAAACTTGTTCCTTCCTTCCTTCTTTAATTCCTTCTACTAAACTTTTAATCGCTTGTGGTTGATCCCCACTAGGTTCATATTTTGATACTAATTGAAACATAGACATTTCTCCTTTCATAATATAAGCTTAAATAACCATAAAACTTTCCCTCCATTTTATTATGATTATTGTGATCCTTTAAAATTCATGTGTTTATTAAGAATATTATTTACTCATATAAATTTATTGTAGATTATTAGAAATGATGTTAATAATCCAATTAAATAGACGAATATATTTTAGCATTTATTGCTAATAAAAACAAGCGAACATTGATATAGTTCAAGTAATATTTTAAAATAAAAAAACAAGACTAATTCATCTTGTCTTCATTTGCACGTTAAAATAGTTTTGAACAACATCATTTTGTAAAGTCATGTTTAATGCCTTATCTACCGTTTCATCATCTAAAGTTACTCTTCCTGTTTCATGTCTCCATTCATTTAATAAATGGAAGAATAATTTCAAATATGGAAATTTAAAAGCAAACTCTTTAGTATTAAGTATCCCAAAATAATCAACATAAGCTAAAGAGTGATGTGTTAAAAAGGCATTCATATCCTTTTTAGTAGGAAAAACATACTTATCATAGGCATCATCACTTTCTAAAATCGCGATATAAGTATAAACTTTTTTGTTAAAGTGTTTAACAAAAGTCTCCCTTTTTTCTCTACCAGGTAGTTTTCTCTTGACTATTTCACTATGTTCGGGAATCTCACACACAATTTTTTGACATACACAAGGAATATAATCAATCTCTCTAATTATAGAAGATATTGCTTGACCCAAGTTTTCATTAAAATGAAATTGGTTATAAAACTCATATTGTTTATCAAGTAATTGCATTTCTTTTGATAACCTGATACGTTCTGCTTCTATTTCTTGCAATCCTATACTTGCCAACTTACTTAACCTCCCACTTCATTATAGCATACGGCAGACGTTGTCCGCAACCTAACAATTAAATTTCTAAAATAAAAAGCAAACCTCCTCTTGAAAT
>CALVHJ010000007.1 GCA_944327425.1 uncultured Bacilli bacterium | reverse complement strand
GAATAAGTATCGCCATTTCTTAATGTAAAAGTAGTATATTGACTATTAAATGTCGAAGCTGATGTCATTCCTTCTTCCAGTGCTCCATAATACAAAAACGGTTTCATCGCACTTCCAACTTGCCTCTTAGCCTGTACTGCTCTATTATATTGACTATTCGCATATGATACTCCACCTGATAATGCTATAACTCCTCCTGTATTCGGATCAACTACCACACTAGCCTGTTGTAACTCACTATCACTTAAATAAGTAAGAATATTTTCTTCCAACTTTTTTTGGGCATCCAAATCTAAATACGTATATATTTTAATACCACCATTTTGAATCAATTCTTCCGGTATTGTTTTAATACTTCTAAGTTCATCTAAAACAGCATCTTGATAATACATAAGCATATCCAAATTTTCTTCTGATGACTTACCATAAATATCTAATTTTTCTTTAAAAAGCCCATTTAACTCATCTTCTGTTAAATAACCATTCATAACCATACTTTTACCTACTATCTTCGCTCTTTCAACAGATAAATCATAATTAGCAACCGGATTATAATTTTCTGGACTATTTGGTATACCCGCTAAAATCAAAGCTTCTTCAAGTGTCAAATCCAAAGGTTCTTTATTAAAATAATATCTACTAGCATTTCCAATTCCAAAATTACCTTGACCATAATTAATTGTATTTAAATAGCCCTCTAAAATCTCATCTTTCGAATAATGCACTTCCAACTCTAAAGTAAGAAAAGCTTCTTCTATCTTTCTTTCCCAAGTAGTACTAAAATCTAAAAAAATATTTTTAATATACTGTTGGGAAATAGTTGAAGCACCTTGGGTAATTTTCCCATTTTTAATATTAAGATACATTGCTTTAGCAATTCTTAAATAATCAAACCCATGATGTTGATAAAAATTTTTATCTTCCACACTTATAACAGCATTAATAAGATTATAATTAATATCTTCCAAACTTACCCATTCACTTGTACTAGACCCTTGATATACAAGTTCATCTTCTCCATCATAAATAAAGTATTGACCTGCTGTTTTAAGCTCCAATTTTGGACTTAAATAAGCATAAGTATATAAACCAATAATAACTATAACAAAAGAAATAAATATAAAAATACCCGTTTTAAAAAGCATTCTTAAAACCCGCATAAGGCTTCACCCATTTTTATTATGCTATAAAGAATTTAAATTATAAGCTTAAATATTGCTAATTATAAGCTTAAATATTGCTAATTTAATAACTTTATGATAGAATACATTTAACTGTGGGGAATAATCATGAACAAAACTAATATAAACATAATTGATTTTATTAGACCAAAAAGTCTAAGCGTAATAATTGGAAGTATATATGAAATTAAAAACTTTAATGGGTTTCAAATCATAAATATAAACTACATATCTGAAGAAAACAAAATAGAAACCAAAAAAATCAGATATAATCCCCAAATATTAAATATAGCCCTATCTTTAAATGATATTATAATATGGTCTGATAAAAATACTTATATCGTATTTAATGGTTTATTAATACCTATTATAGGTCGCAATAGAACTACCCATAAAATAACTCCTAAATCTATCGATTTAATAATCCAAAAACAACAAGATATCTTTAAATTAAAAAGTAATGATTTTCCTCTTCAAAGATAAATCACTAAACTCTAGTGATTTTATTGTTTTTTATGTTAATATTTAGTATAATTATTAAGTAAATTGGTGATTTTATGAACAAAGAATTAATAATAAACACCTATGAATTAGACACATTGCTTTTTAAAGAAAATCTATTAGGTACTTTTAAAAATAATATTTTAAAATATGAAAATGAAAATGATTCTTTCATCATAGATCTAGCAAACAAAACATTTTATAAAGAAAATCTTGAAAGCATTTTAATACTTACAGCTACCCATGCCGTTTTAACTCTAAAAGAATTAAATAAAAGTTTCCAAATAAATCTAAAGAAACATAATTTTAAAGTAAAAGAAAACTTAATAACTATCGAATATTGTCTAGAAAGTATGGACAATCCTTTAAAAATTACCATAGAAATGAGTGATACAAATGAAATATAACATTGATGAATTAGAAATTAAAATTAAAAACAGTATACATGACTTAGGTTTTCTAGTACCAAATGTAACTTTAAACCCCTCAAACCGACCAGATCTCGGTGATTATCAATATAATGGAGCCATGGCTTTAGCTAAAAAAAGTCATGATAACCCTCTTAACATTGCTAATAAAATTGTTGATAAAATAAAAGAATTTCCTGAATTTAAAAGTGTTAGTGTTGCTAATCCTGGTTTTATTAATATAACTCTAAGTGATGATTTTCTCATTTCTTTTGCCAATGATTCGCTAAATGATATTAACATAAATTACGATTTAGGAATAAATAAAACAATATTCCTCGATTATGGTGGGCCTAATATTGCTAAAACCCTCCATGTTGGCCACTTAAGAAGTGCTAATATAGGAAATGCCCTAAACAATTTATGTAAGGCCGTAGGAGCTAAAACCATTAGTGATATTCACTTAGGAGACTGGGGTAGACCTATGGGTATGGTAATCCAAGAAATTAAAACTAGATACCCAGATTTAGCTTATTTTAAAGAAGATTATAATGGCGAAGATGTAGATTTTAATTTAACCAATGAAGATTTAATCGAACTATATCCTACTGCCACCCAAAAAGCTAAAGAAAATGAAGATATTATGGAAGAATCTCGTCAAATAAATAAAGAATTACAAGCCAAACACAAAGGTTATTATGCTTTATGGCAAAAAATTGTCCAAGTTAGTGTAACAGAAATTAAAAAACTATATAAAGATTTAAATGTTGATTTTGATCTTTGGGAAGGTGAATCAGACAATTTTGCCTATATAGACGAATTATTCACTTATCTTTACGATA
Source organism: uncultured Bacilli bacterium (assembly GCA_944327425.1). Lineage (GTDB taxonomy): Bacteria > Bacillota_I > Bacilli_A > RF39 > UBA660 > Caccenecus. The sequence goes on along the minus strand of CALVHJ010000007.1, from coordinate 21,371 downwards.
AAAACTTAATTACTAAAAGTGATGGTGCCGAAGTAATTAATATTAAAGAAGACACTGATAAAAAAGAAATACCTCCTTTAATTCTTATTAAAAGTAACGGTGCTGTATCATATGAAGCTACTGATCTTGCTGCTATATGGGAAAGAGTTCACAAATTTAAAATAGATGAAATATGGTACATTGTCGACAAACGTCAAGAGCTACATTTTACCCAAGTATTTCGAGCTGCTTATAAAAGTGAAATTGTGCGTAGAGAAACAAAATTAATATTTAACGGATTTGGTACGATGAATGGCCCAGATGGTAAGCCATTTAAAACTAGAGATGGCGGTGTTATGCCCCTATCTGATTTACTAGATAGTGTAACTAAAGTTTGTGAAACAAGACTAATGGAAAATATCACTGAAAATAGAGAAGAAATTGCTAAAACAATCGCTGTTGCCGCAATTAAATATGCTGACTTACTCCCATTTAGAAATACTGATTATAATTTTGATATTGAAAAATTTACTGATTTAAATGGCAAAACCGGTACATATCTTCTTTATTCATGCGTAAGAATGAATTCTTTACTAAAAAAAGCTTGTGAAGCAAATATTAATTATTCACATATTAAAACTTTATCTACAAGCAATGAAAGAAAAATAATTTTAGCTATGCTCGATTTAAAAAGAATAATAAAAAGAAGTTTTGAAAACTACTCTCTTAACGAAATTTGTGAGTACTTATATAAAATAACTAATTTATACAATAATTTTTATGCTGAAAACAAGGTATTAACCGAAAAAAACATTGATATTAGAAGCTCTTGGTTAGCTCTAACTAAACTAATATTTGATAACAATAAATATTTACTAAATATTTTAGGTATAAATATTCCTGAAAAAATGTAAATTAAGAATTGACAAATAGTCTATTCCATATTACAATTACTAGGACTTGGTAACATACTGTTATCAATGTCATATAATGTTTACGAATGAGGGAGATAGTATGAAACTAAATGATATACCTGAATATGAACTAGAAACTATGAATTATGATGATATTGCCTACATAATTCTAAATGAAGGAAAATGCAAGATGAAAATTAACGAACTTTTTAAAAAAGTATGTGATGCCTTAAAGTTATCAGAAAATGTATTTGAAGAAAAAATAGCCGATTTCTTTGAATTACTTACTACTGATAAACGATTCATCATGTTAGAAGATGGCTACTGGGATTTAAGAGAACATCATAATCCCAAAGTTGTAATTGATGATGAAGAAGACGAAGAGACAATCATCAATGAAACTAATGAAGAGGATGATGAAGAATTAATTGAAGAAGATGATGAAGACGATATTTTCTATGATGCTGAGGCTGATGATGATTTACCTGATGATGATCTTGAAGATTTAGTAGTAATTGATGTCGATGATGAAGAAGCAAACAGTTAATGTTTGTTTTTCTGTTTATTTTTGATATAATAAGTAGAGAGGGTGATTCTAATGTTTGAAAGACTAGAAGCAATTGAAGCAAAATATAATGAATTACAAAAAGATTTAACCAATCCTTTAATAATGAGTGATTATAACAAAGTAAGAGCTTTATCAAAAGAAGCTAGTGATTTAGAAAGTACTGTAAAGAAATACGAAGAATATAAAAATATAGAAAAAGAAATAGAAGACGCAAAAATTTTAATGAAAGATGACGAATTAAAAGAAATGGCTACTTTAGAATTAGAAAATCTAAAAGCAAAAGAAGAACAAATAAAAAAAGAATTAGAAATATTACTTATTCCTAAAGATGAATTTGATGGCAAAAATATTATTATGGAAATTCGCGGAGCAGCCGGAGGCGATGAAGCTAACATTTTTGCAGGAGACTTATATCGTATGTACACATATTATGCTGAAAAAAATGGTTGGAAAATCGAAGAATTACATGCTATAGAAGGAACTAGTGGTGGATTCTCCCAAATAGAAATATTAATTAAAGGTGAAGATGTTTATAAGAAACTTAAATACGAAAGTGGTTCTCATCGTGTCCAAAGAATACCTTCTACAGAAACTCAAGGGCGTATTCATACTTCAACTGCCACTGTCTTAGTTATGCCTGAAGTAGAAACATCAAATATTGATATTAAAGAAAGTGATATTAAAATGGATGTTTATCACTCAAGTGGAGCTGGCGGACAGTCAGTAAATACAGCCAATTCTGCTGTTAGACTTACCCACATCCCAACTGGAGTTGTTGTAACTTGTCAAACAGAGCGTAGCCAATTAAGAAATAGAGACCGAGCTATGGAATTATTAAAAATTAAAATACAAGATGAAATTAGACAAAAAGAAGAAAGTGAATTAGGAAAAACACGCAAAAATAAAATTGGCACCGGAGATCGAAGTGAAAAGATAAGAACCTATAATTATCCTCAAAACCGTGTAACTGATCACCGTATAAACTTTTCAACCATGACTTTAGACCGAGTTATGGATGGTGAACTAGATCCAATTATCGAAGCATTACAAACTGAAGACTTACGTCTTAAATTAGCTGGTGAATCATTTGAATAAAATTGGCCCATCAGAATTTAATGCCTTAAAAGAAAATTACCAAGGTGATCTAAAAGAAGCAGAAAAACTATTAGCAGATAATTATCCCATTCAATATCTTATCGGCTTTGTTGACTTCTACGACTCAAAGATTAAGGTAAATGAAAACGTTATAATAACAAGATATGAAAACGAAATTTTAGTTTATAAAACCATTAAAAAACTAAAAGGAAAAAAACTTAAGGGCATTGATTTATGTACAGGAAGTGGAGCTATAGCTATAGCTCTTAAAAAAAATCTAGATATAACTTTAGATGCCTGTGATATAAGTACTGATGCCTTAAAAGTAGCTAACATGAATGCTTTAGATAATAATGTAAATATAAACTTCTTTCAAAAAGATATCTTAAAAGAAAGCTTAAATGAAAAATACGATTTAATAATTTCTAATCCTCCCTATGTAAAAAAAGATGAATACACATCACCAGAGACTAAATATGAGCCTGCTATAGCTCTTTTTGCTAATGATAATGGATTAGAGTTTTACAAAAGAATATTAGATATATCCAAAAAGAGTTTAAAAAAGAAGGGTATAATAATCTTTGAAATAGGTGCTACACTTAGTAAAGATATTAAAGAATATGCTCTAAGTATTTATCCCCAAGCTAATATTACAATAGAACAAGATTTTAATAATTTAGATCGTTTTATATTTATAGAAACTTAATGCATTAGTTAACAATAATAGCTAATGTTTTTTTTATTAATATTTAAAACTATCTATTTTCCCTAAAAGATAATCAGCACTAACATGATAATCTTTACATATTTGATAAAGAAAAGGTGTAGCAATAAGATATCTACCACTTTCATAACCAGCAATAGTACCATAAGAACATCCAAGTTCTTTTGCTAAACTAGACTGTGTTTTATTTATCTCTTTTCTAAATTTTTTTAACCTAGAGCCTGATAATTTTAAATCTATATTTTCTTTATAACTTTCATATTTCTTTATATTACTAAAACAAAAAATATAATCTAAAGAAACTCGAAAATAATTACATAGAGTATTTAAATGAACAAGTGGAATAGTAATATATTCTCTTTCAAATTTGCCATAAGTATCTTTATCTAAACCTAACAACCTTGATATATCATATATCTTTAAATTCTCCTGTTCTCTTAACTCTTTCAACCTTTCTCCATAATTCATAAATAATCACCAAAAAAATTGTCTCACAATAAGAAAAATAAAACCTAGAAACGGACATATGCCTAAATTTTTCTTGACAATTATTATATCGAAGCTTATAATTTATATGTAAGCTAGGTACTCTATCATAGCTTATAATTCTAAATTATAAAATGAAGTAAAGCTTCACAAGAAAGAGAGTAAGTTTATGAAATTCGAGGTATTAAAAAAAGATAATTTAAAGAGAAATATTATTATTGGTGTTTTTGTAGTATTAATAATTAGTGCGGTAGTTCTAAATTTTACCAGAGCAAAGTATAGGAGTACAGCTAGTGTACCTATTGTAGATAGTGAGGTAAACTATGTAAGACCAGACTTAGAAATAATAGCTTTATACATAAATGGTGTCCAAGCCGAAGAACTAGATAGTAATACTAATTATACTCTTGATACAGCAAGTAGTACCTGTACTTACAAAGATGGTAGTAGTATCCCAAACTTATCTTTAAGCTATGACAGCGAAACAAAAGCTTTCAGTATTAGTCCCTACACAACCAGAGGAACTAAATGTACACTTTATTTTGAAGAAGCAAGATTATTAGCCGACATCATCAAAGGTTACAACCAAAGCACAAGATCAAGCTTTAGTCGTACATATACAACAAGTACAACTAATACAGTATTTACCGCGAATGATGGTGATGGCACAACCTATTATTTTGCCGGAGCACCAACCGATAACTATGTATCATTTGCCGGATTCTACTGGCGAATCATCCGAGTAAATGGTGATGGAAGTATAAGATTAATATATCAAGGGACAAGTACAACAGCAACGGGAGATAATGCTACAATAGGAGATAGTGCCTTCAATGCATCACTAAATTATAATCGAAGTGAGTATGTAGGTTTGAAGTATACAGAGGGTAGCCAATATGGAACAAATGAGAATAGTACAATATATACAGCATTAAATACATGGTATACAACCAATATAGTCAATAAAAATTATGGAAATTATATCGATACAAATGCCGGATTCTGTGGAGATCGAGATATGGCTAGTGGATCAACATGGTCAAGCCAACCAAGTAGTGATATCTACTATGCAGCCTATGGAAGATTAAACACCAATAAATCACCAGTATTCACATGTAGTACCAATAACTTGTATACAGCAACAACAAGTAATAAAGGAAATAAATCATTAAGTAGTCCAATAGGACTAATAACAGCGGATGAAGTAGCCTTTGCTGGTGGAGTATATAATAAAACTAATGAAGAATATTATTTACATACAGGAAGTAATTACTGGACAATGTCTCCGTCTTACTTTTATGCTGCACACGGTAATGCTGTCGTGTTCCGTGTGGCTAGCGATGGCTGGCTCATCAACTGCAACGTGCGCCTCACGAATGGTGTGCGCCCAGTAATAAATCTGAAGTCTACAACCACTATTTCAGGTGGGAATGGTACTGCTCAAAATCCGTTTATAGTTGATTGAAAAAGACATGCTTTAGGAGAGCTAAACGCTCTCTTTTAGCATGTCTAAATAATATATTAATTTATAAAAGCTAAAACAAAATTTGTAAGCAAATAACTTAATGCAAAGCTAAGTGTTAATACTAACAACTTTGCTTCAATTACTTTACCTCTTTTCATAAACTTTTCCCAATGAACCCCATTAAAAATAAAAACAGATAATAAAGTAAAGAACACATAAAGATATATGTCAATACTCATAACATCCATCCTCATACATTCTTATCGCTTGTACTCTTTTTAAATGCCTTTCTTCACACGGAGCCTTAGTTGTAATAAAAGTATCAATAATCTCTTTAACTAAATTAAAATCTGTTGTAACTTCACTACCAAGTGCTATTACATTAGCACCATTATGATTTTTACCTTTAAAAGCATCATCAACACTAACAGCTCTAACACAACGAATCCCTTTTACTTTATTTGCAGCTATACTCATACCTACTCCTGATCCACAAATCAAAATACCTAAAGATCCTTTATTATCTCTAACCATTTCACCCAACTTAAAAGCAAACTTTGGATAATCATCAGCCGGATTATTTTCTAAACCTATATCCATAACATCAAGTTCATTTTCCTGCAAGTATTTAATAATTTTTTTTTTTATTTTTACTCCTCTATGATCACTACCAATATATATTTTCAAAATATCATCACCTACCTAAATTTTATCAAAAAAGTAAAAAAAAGAAAACAAAAACCCCTAAAGTATACTTAAACTTTACTAAATTTTAAAAATAACTTATAATATTCTTTGGTGATTATATGTTTACAGACACTCATTGTCATCTATACAAAGAATATTATGAAGATATAGATAAAATAATAACTAATGCCAAAGAATGTCATGTTAATAGAATGCTAAATAATGGTTGTAATATTACTAGTAATCAAGAAGTATTAGATTTAGCTAAAAAATATAACAACATATATGCAGCTTTAGGTATTCATCCTGAAAGTGTTGATACTTATAAAGAAGAAGATCTTTTATTTATAAGTGATCATTTAAATGAAGGAAAGGTCATTGGTATCGGTGAAATAGGCCTAGATTATCACTACACCAAAGCAAACAAAGAACAGCAAATAAAATTATTTGAAAGTCAATTAAGAATCGCTGAAGATTATAACTTACCTGTTATTATTCATTCAAGAGATGCCACTATAGATACTATAAACACTTTAAAAAAATTTCATGTAAAAGGCGTAATTCATTCTTTTTCGGGCTCTAAAGAAACTGCTTTAATCTACATTAAAATGGGCTTTTTATTAGGAATTAATGGCGTAATAACATTTAAAAATTCCAAATTAAAAGAAACTATTAAAGATATTCCTCTAGAACATATTATTTTAGAAACTGATAGTCCCTATCTAACACCTGAACCTTACCGTGGGAAACGTAACGAACCAGCCAGAATCCTTGATATAGCTAAATTTATAAGCGACTTAAAAGGTATAAGTTTAGAAGACTTAGCAACAATTACCAACAACAATATTAAGCGAATTTTTGACATTTAATATATTTTATGATATGATTGAATTACCAATGAGGTGAGAAAATGTTAAGTAAAAGGAGATTTTACTTGAATTATATAACCAAAGTAGGTATTATTGTCATAGCTTTATTTGGACTAAAAGCATCTACTTCTAAAATGGAAACTTTTAGTACCAACGAAAATATTAACAAAAGCGTTGATTTATCTACAATGGCTATTTATATTAATAAAGAAGAAGAACAAAAGAAAAATGAAGAAGCTCTTCAAACTTATCTATGGGGCTCCCTAGATAGTTACACAGGTGATTTAACTGGATATGGAGCCGACTGTGCTCTTTGTACAGGACGTCTTGCTTGTACCGGCGTAGATGTAACTGACGGAACAGATACATATTTTGATAACACATATGGCGAAGTAAATATTGTTGCATCTAGTAAAAATCTACCATGTGGAAGCATTATTCGTTTTGAAAGTACTAGAATCAGTGAAAAGCCAATTATAGCCATCGTTCTAGATCGTGGTGTTTTAGGTAACAATATAGATCTTTTAACACCTAGTGAAGCTTATGCTTATAAATATGTTGGACGTAGTACTATTACTTATGATGTATTAAGATTTGGCTGGGAAAAATAACCCAGTTTTCTTTAGAATGGATGTTTTTTGATGGAAATAAAAGCTAAAAAGAGTTTAGGACAAAATTTTTTACAAGATGAAGAAGTCCTAAAAAAAATTGCTAACTCTATAACAACTAAAAAAAATGATTTAATTATTGAAATAGGTCCAGGAACAGGAGCTTTAACAAAATATTTAAAAGAAAAAAATAGTTTTTTAATTTGTTATGAACTAGATGAAAGATTAAAAAGTTTTTTAAAAAAGTATGAGAATGATAAAACCAAGATAATTTTTCAAGACTTTTTAGCATCAGATATCAAAGAAGATAGTAAAGTTTTTAATTATGACAATATTTATATTATTGCTAACATTCCTTATTACATTACAACCCCTATTATTAAACATATAATAGATTTAGATAATATTAAAAGTATGACTCTTTTAGTTCAAAAAGAGGTAGCCGAGCGTCTAAGTGCTAAACCAAAGTCAAAATCCTATAGTTCCCTAACCGTTTATTTAAATTATTATTTTCATATTAATTATTTATTTACAGTAAGTAAAGATGCTTTTACCCCAGCCCCTAAAGTTGAAAGTGCCGTCATAAATCTTAAAAGAAAAGAAATAAAACCAAAAGTAAAAAATGAAAATGTTTTTTTTAAGCTAATTGAAGACTCTTTTAAAATGAAACGCAAAACCTTAAAAAACAATTTAAAAGCCTATAACTGGAACAAAATAAAAAATGTTTTAGAAAAAAATAATTTAAATGAAAACATTCGAGCAGAAGAGTTAGATCTAGAAATATTTATTGAAATATCAAACATTTTAAGTTAACTTTTCTCTAATCTTTATAAATTCTTAGCACACTCACAATTTTGAGTGTTTTTTTGATTTATCAAAGCATAAATTAAAAATTTTCTTCATAAAATGAATTGGTGAATCTTATGAAATTAAAAAGGGGAGATTTAGTAACTAGAAAAAGCTATAATCATGACACAGTATTTAAAATCACTAATATTAAAAACAATATTTATTATCTAAAAGGGGTAGAAGTTAGACTTTATGCCGATAGTCCTGAAAGTGACTTAGTAAAATTTTTAGAAAAAGAAACTGTTGATTTAACAGAAGAAATAAAAACTCCACAAATACCTGAAGAAAGAAGCGAATACTTTTATTTACCAGCTAAAATATTACATATTGATGGCGACAAAGAATACTTAGAAAAATGTCTGAATTTTTATAAAAAAAAAGGCGTTTTAGCATACGGAAGAAAAATAAACGAAGACCACATTTATGAGGCAATATTACCTCTTTTAAAAGAATTTAAACCTGATATAGTTATAATTACTGGTCATGATGCTTATTATCGTAAAAAAGGTAATACTAATGATTTAAAAAACTACAAAAATTCAGCGAATTTCATTAAAGCCGTAAAAGTAGCTAGAAACTATGAATTATCACATGAAAAACTTGTAATAATCGCTGGGGCTTGTCAAAGTAATTATGAAGAATTAATTAAAGCCGGAGCTAATTTTGCTTCAAGTCCTAAAAGAATTAATATTCATGCTCTTGATCCCGCTATAATAGCTACCACTCTTGCCCTAACTGAAAGAAGCAAAGAAATAAATTTATTAAATCTACTTGATAAAACCAAATATGGCCATAATGGCATGGGTGGATTAAAATGTAATGGACTTATGTATGTTGGATATCCTAGATAGGAGGTTAAATGAACACTGATAGTATAAAAGAAGAAATTAAAAATAATTTAAACAAATTAGTAGAAATCAAAGTTTATGGAATGCGTGGAAAAACAAGTAATTATCGTGGGAAAATTCATGCTATTTATCCTAACTTATTTACAATTATTGAAAACAATACGGAAAAAAGTTTTACATATCGCGACGTCTACACTGGCGATATTAAAATAAAATATATGTAAAATACTTGCATGTTAGAAGATTTTGCTATAAAATAGAAGTAAGTTGAAAAACTTAGGAGGGAAGAATAATTATGCAAATTACATCAGTAAACGTTCGCAAGATCGAAAAAGAAGGCTCAAGAATGAAAGGTATAGCATCTGTGCTATTAGATGATTCTTTTGCTATTCATGACATCAGAATAATTGAAGGAGACAATGGGCTATTTATTGCCATGCCTAGTAGAAAAACGGCTACTGGTGGATATAGAGATATTGCTCATCCAATTAATCCAGATGTACGTAAAATGTTCGAAGATGCTATTTTAAAAGCATATAATGAAGCTGAATAACTTGGAAAACCAAGTTTTTTTCATATTTTCTTTTTTTTAATCATAAACTTTAATAAAAAGGAGATAGTTTATGGAAAATAGAGAAATAATCGAATTTGGTTCACATGAATTAAAATTAGTAGACAGAAGAGAAATATCTCTTACAGGAATTAAAAAAATAACTAGCTTTGATAGTGAAGAATTTTTATTAGAAAGTAATATGGGTGTTATTCTAATTAAAGGAAGTAATCTAGAAATCATGAAACTAGATACCCACGATGGTAATGTTAAAATAAAAGGTAAAATTAACGGCTTTAATTACTTAGATAATAAAGAAAAAAGCAAAGAAGAAAGTATAATTTCTAAATTATTTAAATAATGAGAGCAAATATCCAATTATTAACTTTAAGTATTTCTTTTTTATACGGCTTTATCTTTTATTATTTATTCAAAATAAATTATATAATTATTAAACATAAAAAAAGATTTTATCAAAGTCTTATAACAATTTTATTTATGTACAACATTGTCCTAATTTATATAATAATAATTTTTAAAATAAACAATGGTATTTTTCACCTATATTTCTTTATTATGATAATTCTAGGCTTTTACACCAATATCATCTTAACAAAAAAAATGTTAAATAATGTAAAGTTCTGTTCTTTTATTGCAAAACTAAATCAAAAATGTTATACTATAAAAAATAGAGGTGATAAAAATAAAACACAAAGTAACCAAAAAAGAACGTCGTAGACTAACCATTTTTATTTTATCTTTTATTTTTATAATAGGTTTTACTTGTATAAATATCTTCCCTGACTGGTTAAAAATCATGAAAAACAAACAAGAAATTACTCTTCTCCAGTCTTCATATGAAGAACTTTTAGATACTGAAGAAGCTCTAAAAGCAGAAGTTCAAAAATTACGAGACCCAGAATATGTAGAAAGATATGCCAAAGAAAAATTTTTATATACAAAAGAAGGCGAAATTATCATCAGAAAAACAGATACTAAATAATATCTGTTTTTTTAACAAGTTCGATTTTCAAAGAATTTATCAATACTAACATCAAGTATTTGTGAAATATGCCATAAAACTGGAATACTAATACCTTGAACTTTACCGGTTTCTAACGAACCAATTAAACCAGTTGAAACATTACACATATGTGCCATTTTAGCTTGACTAATTCGTTCATTAGGGTGATTAATATTATAAAGTCCTCGATAATACCTTACATTAGCACCAATAACTTTAAAAATATCGCCTCTTGTTTCTTTAATATATAACATAAGATCTCCTTTCACGTATTAAATCTCATGTTATATATAACATAATTATATCCGATATAATTTTAACATATTTTTCTCATAGAAAGCAACTAGTTTATAAAAAGAATTACATTTATTAACAACAATTATTATGTTATAATATTTAAAGGGGGAAGATGTTATGCCAAACCTTAGAAAAAATATAATAAAACATTTAAATATTTATTTATATATAAGTATTTTTTTCATTGCTATAACACTACTATCAGTAGCTATCGGTATTAATACTAATCGCCAAACAAATGACAACTACATCAATTTAAACGATATAATAGAAAATAAAAATAGCGAAAGTAATTTAAAAGCATATAATAATGTCATTAATGATCCATATTCTTTTGCCAAATATGACAATGAAGAAAATAGTGCATTTTATATAATTTATGATGGAAGATATTACTCTATAGCTTATTTAAGTGATGAGTTATACAATAAAATTATAAATAATAAACCTATAACTATTTATGGGACAACTACAACTATTCCTCTTGATGTCAAAAATATGGCATTAGACTTTTATAATGAAATATTTAAAGATAATCTACCCATTACCATCGAAGACTTTGAAAATATTTTTGGAAGAGTATACCTAGATAATACAACATTTAAAATATCTAATAATACTTTTTATTTTTTAAGTATTATCCCCTTTATTATTTCCCTAACAATTTTTATAATCTATTTAATTAAAAGAATAAAGTTCAAAAAAAGTTTTAACCAAATTGATATTCATACCATAAATCAAATAGAAAAAGAATTAAAAAATAATCCATTAGCTTTTGACAAATACCATTTACTATTAACTGAAAGTTATATAATAAGTTTTAATTCTACTATAAAAATAATTAAATATAGTGATGTAATATGGATATATGAAAATGATTTTAAAATACTAGGATTTAATCTTTTTAAAAATATTTTTATCACAGATAAAAAAGCTTTCAAATATAATATTGCTAAATCTTTATCAAAAAAGCACAATAGATTAAAAGAAATAATAATCTATATTAGCAACAAAAATGACAAAATGTTAGTAGGTTACAATCCTAAAAATCAAGAAGAAATAAATGATATTTTAAAAAATAATTAAGTAATTTTTTAATTTTATCATATAATTTAATATGAAAACAAAAATAAAAATATTAACCTTAATTATTCTCTTATTATCAGCATTATTTATCAATACCAAAGTGAGTGCTCTTATGCCTTTAAGTGGTAAAACTATCATAATAGATCCCGGACATGGGGGAAAAGATCCTGGAACAAGTAGCGATACTATCTATGAAAAAGATATTAATTTAGCAATAAGTAAATATTTAGAAATAGAACTTGCCACCTCAGGAGCTACAGTCATTTTAACAAGAGATGACGATTATGACTTATCCCTACCTAATGCTAGATGGCGTAAAAAAAGCGACTTTGATAATCGTATTAATCTAATTAATAATAGCAAAGCCGACATATATTTATCCATTCATCTAAATTATTTAACTAACACTTCCTACTCAGGACCACAAGTATTTTATGAAGAAGAAGAAAACATGAATTTAGCAACAATTATTCAAAACACTTTAAACAATAGCTTAAAAACTACTAGAGAAATTAAACCAATCCCAAGTAAAACTTACATGTATGACAAACTAACTATTCCCGGTGTATTAATAGAATGTGGCTTTTTATCTAATTATGAAGAAAAAAACAAATTAATAACTGAAGAATACCAACAAAAATTAGCAACCATTATTAAAGACGCTCTTATAAAGTATTTTAATTAGCAAAATATTTCATTACCACTTTTCTATTTTCATTAACTCCTGTCCCATAACCTAAATTACCTATTTCTTTTATTATTTTTTTAACCATTTTATCATCTTTATCAAGTACACCATCAATTAAAGTAATTAATCTAAGTGCTTTTACTATCGCAACATCATATAAATCATAAAATGAATAATGATAACTAATCTTTTTATCAACTGGATAATACCATTTTTTATGTTCTAAATTTAAAACTGAATAATCCAATTTTGAGACATGATAACAAAAATTTTGTAATTTTATAGATAGTATGTGCGTAACATCTATTAACTGATACATTTTCTTTTTTAAACCAAACCTTGACTGCATAAAATATTTAAAAATGAATTTATAATTTCGATAACCTTTTAAATAAATCTTACTTCCATTTGTAATATTAAAAGTATTTAAATAAACTTGATCAAGAATACTTTTTAAATTAGAAGTAAATCTTAATTTTGGAAATACCTCTTTTCCCACATGCCCTTTATAAATACTTTTATTATATCTTTCTTTATAAATAATAGCATCTATCATTAATTCAATATAATCATGACACCCCCGATACTTTAAGGTATTCTTTTTATTCTTCTCATATTTTCCCCCATAGTAATATATAAATGGATGAACAGTACTATCTAAAACATAATGACATATTGAACCATACAAATATGAAAGAAGCTCTTTATTATGAGTTTCATGATGTTCTCTTAAATAATTAATAATATTGACAAAATACAAATTAGCATTGTTTTTATGTGCATAGGAACCAAGTTTAGGTCTATAGAAAAACAAAGCATCAAAACTTTTTCCAAACAAATTAAATAAATCAGGATTTAACTTACTTTGAATATTTTTATCTAATGATTTATAAACATCTTTTGTAAAAATATGATGCGTATATGTAGCTGGCATAAAAAACCTCCCAATATGATTATATCATAAAAATCAAACTTCACCAAACTTTCACAAAATATTAACATTTGTAACAAGTAACTTTTTTACAATATACGTGTTCTTTGTGATATAATTATAATAGGTGGATAACATGGAAAAAATATTTAAAACCCTAGATGAACAAGTTAAAATACTTCGAAGTAAAAATTTAACAATTGACGATGAAGAGTATGTAAAAAATATTCTTCTAAGAGAAAATTACTTTTTTATCAACGGTTATCGATATCTATTTTATAAATCAAGCAAAGACAAAACATTTATTAAGGGAACTAACTTTCGAGAAATATATGCTTTATTTTATTTTGACAGACAACTAAGAAATATACTCTTTAAAAACATATTAATACTAGAAAATAATATAAAAAGTATTATTTCTTACGAATTATCCCGCAAATATGGATTTAAAGAGAAAAAATATTTAAATCCTAGCAATTTTACAACCGACCCCAAAAAATCTAGACAAGTTAATGATTTAGTAAAAAAAATAAAAAGACAAATTATTATAAATGGTAGAGAACATACCGCAACAAAACATTATCAAAGTAACTATGGTTATATTCCTCTTTGGGTCGTTGTAAAAGTGTTATCATTTGGCATAGTAGGGGAACTTTATACAATTTTAAAACTTGAAGACCAACAAAAAATCGCTGACATTTTTAATGTAGATGTCGAAAGTTTATTAACATACCTTCCTATCATTGCCAATTATCGTAATTTATGTGCTCATGAAGACATATGTTACGAACATAAAACTCAAAAGGAAATACCAATAACAAAATATCATAAACTTTTGAATATTCCTACCATGAATGGGGAATATATTTATGGTATCAATGATTTATTTGCTTTAATAATTATCTTAAAACGACTTTTAAGACCTGATAATTTTACTAACATGTTAAATGAAATATCCTACGAATTAGATTATTTATCAGGAAGGCTTCACAGTATTAAGATAGACAAAGTACTTGATCGTATGGGTTTCCCTAAAAATTATAAAGATATTGTAAGGATGGATTAAAATGGTTGAAAAGAAAAAAAACAACACACTAAGAAATGGCATCATATTAATAATTACTTTTTTATTAGGAATGCTTGCTTTATATGGAATATTTTACTTTTTTCCTAACATTATTGGAACTACCGTAACAAAATTAGAAAAAGACGTAACCGTAACAGATGAAGGCATTGCTGATGCTGTTGAAAAAGTATATGATTCCGTAGTAGTAGTAAATGCGTATACTACAAATAGCGCTTATTCAGGAACAGGTTTTGTTTATAAAACAGAGGATGGAATAGCATATTTACTTACCAATAACCATGTTATTGAAAATGGCGATGAAGTTTATGTAACATTTACTGATGGTACTGTTGTACAAGCCGAAGTAGTAGGTAATGATGTTTATTCTGATATAGCAGTTTTAGCAGTAGATGAAGAATATATTATTTCTATTGCCGAAATAGGTAGCAGCGAAGATGCCAGACTTGGTGACACTGTATTTGCAATTGGTGCTCCAATAGATAGTGCTTATTCATGGAGTGTTACTAGAGGTATAGTATCAGGAAAAGATAGATTAGTTGAAGTAGAACTTACTAGTGGTAATACCACAACTCCAATGGTAGTTAATACAATTCAAACTGATGCGGCGATAAATAATGGTAATAGTGGAGGTCCGCTATCAAATTCTAATGGAGAAGTAATTGGTATCACCTCAATAAAACTAGCAAGTTCAACTATTGAAGGAATGGGATTTGCTATTCCTATTGAAACTGCTATTGAATATGCGGAAACCATCATTAATGGTGATGATATACAAAGGCCTTATTTAGGTATTTACATGCTAGATGTATCAAGTGTTTATACTAACCCTTATTATTATCGTGATTATTATGAAACAATTATAAATGCTGATGTAACAAGTGGTATAATCGTTACGGATTTTGAAAATAATAGTCCCGCTGATCAAGCAGGTTTAGAAGTAGGAGATATAATTACCAAAGTTGATGGCAATGATGCTACATCTAGTGCTTATTTAAGATATTATTTATATCGTCATAATGTAGGTGATGAAATGACTTTAACTATAATTAGAAATGGTAGAGAAAGAGAAGTAACAATTTTATTAGTTGCTAGTCAAAATTAAGATCTTGATGATCTTTTTTTTATTAGAGGAAGAAGAATAATCTAAAACGATTTAATTTTAATAAATGGTTACTAATTAACATGATAAGTTGAGTATTTTTTTTATTTAATGATTTTCTTGCTTTTCTATTTCTAATATCGTATATTATTAGTAGGTAAATTTTTAAAAAATTAGTGCAATAAAGAACCTATTTTATGCGTTATATATATGAGAGGAGTAAAAATATGGAACTTGACAAGTACTTGGATAGGATCAAAAATGGAGAGGAAGATGCTTTAAAGGAATTATATGAATTAATAAAAAATCAAATTTATAGTTTTGCACTTAGTATCTTAAGAAACCATGAAGATGCAATGGACACTTTGCAAGAAACGTTTATTAATGTTTATCATAATATTGATAGATATGAAAACAAGAATAAACCTTTAGCTTGGATTTATACCATTACAAAAAATATTGCTTATTCAAAAATTCGGAGCAATAAGAAGACAATCAATATTGAGGAGATAGAATTTGTGACTTATCATAATTATGATGATAAACTACTCGTTGAAACCGTATTAAAAGCTTTGAATGAAGAAGAAAGAAATATTGTTGTGTTGCATGTAGTTGATGGGTTTAAATTCCATGAAATAGCTCGAATATTAGTTTTAAAATTATCTACGACTCTCTCTAAATATCATCGAGCAATGAAAAAGTTAAAACTTCTTTTAAAGGAGGATGAAGAATGAAAAAGATGAAGAAGCAAATAAAGGAAACATTTTTAAATGTTAAACTTCCAGAATTTGACGAACAAATATTAAATAAGAAAGGAAATTATGTTTATATGGATAATAATGTAAATAAAAAGAAAAAGACATTTATTTGGCTGAGTTCAGTTTGTACGGCTGTATTTTGCCTGCTTATTTTTGGGGGATTTTATTATAATAATTATATTATGATTCAAAATACTATTGGAATTGATGTTAATCCTAGTTTAGAATTAAAAGTAAATAAACAAAATGAAGTAAGAGAAGTATTAGCTAATAATGAAGATGCAAAAACCGTTTTACAAGATATGGATTTAGTTGGTAGTGATATCAATGTAGCAGTGAATGCTTTAATTGGTTCTATGGTACAACTAGGATACTTGGACGACTTGGCAAATTCGATTTTAATTAGTGTTGATGGAAAAGACAGCGAAGCATTACGAGTAGAGTTATTAAATAACTTAAACATTGGTGATGATTATTCAGTTGTAAGTCAAAAAATTAACGATAATTATAGTGATTTAGCAACTGAGTATAATATATCTGAGGGGAAAGTGCAGTTAATTAATCAAGTCATTGCTAATAATCCTATTCATACATTTGATGAATTAGCAGGACTTTCTATTAATGAACTTAACTTACTTCTGGGAAATACGGATAATACTGTTGGTTCAGCAAGTGAGAAAGCATATATTGGAAGAGACAATGCTTTAACAATTGCTTTAAATCATGCTGGAGTAAGTGCGTCCGATGTTGCACACTACGAAATTGAAATGGACTATGACTATGTCATTGTTTATGAAATTGAGTTTTATTATAATAATGTAGAGTATGATTATGAAATTAATGCTATTACCGGTGATATTATAGAATATGATAGAGATGGAGAACATCATACTGTTAACAATAATGCTTCTACAAATAATAACTCAACTAATAACAATAATTCAAATAATAATACATCTAACAATTCTTCTAACAACTCAACTAATAATATAACAACTAATAATACTTATATTGGAAAAGAAAGAGCTCAGGAAATAGCCTTAAATCATGCAGGGTTATCTAGTAATGAAGTAAGATTTGATAAAGTAGAATTAGATGTTGATGATAATAGAACAACTTATGAAATAGAATTTAAATACAGCTATTATGAATATGAATATGAAATTGATGCTTATACTGGAGCAATATTAAATAGTGAAATTGACGATTAAAAAACTTGCATTAAAAATGAAGTTGTGCCTAATTCATTAGATGATTTAGGCGCTATTTTTTTGTTTATTATTATTTAATCTATAAATGGCATTTCAAATTTATGTAAAATATCAAAAAAAGTCATTATCTAATGACAACAACTTCTTCTATTATTAATTATCCCTTACTCATTGTTCTTTATCATTCACCCATTCTTCAGGAGTAATACCACTTTTCTTACACGCTTCTATTTCCTCTTTAGTTAAGCCATAAGCTTTAGCTTCATCCATAAATAATTTATCATTAATTCTTTTTTCTTTATCCTCAGGTGTTTCACTTGCCAAAAACACCTTAAAAAGCTCTTTTAATATACTCATAGTTATTGTCCTCTATTTTTATATAACAAAATAAGCATTACAATTATACCAATACTACCAAAAGCTATTAAACAAATAGCTATAATTTTTAAAGTATCATTACTACTTTTATTATCTTCTTCAATAAGAGTAGTTGATTCATTATTTTCTTCATCAGAAATAAAAGAAAATTCATAATCAATAGTATTATTACTATTTAAATTCCAAATAAGAGTTTTAGCATCATCACTAACATTTGTAGCATTATTATTTATAGCAGGATTAGGTAATGTAACTTCATAATTAATAGTAATAAATTCACTTATATCCATACCTTGCATTGAAGTTCCTTCTTCCGTAATCTCCCATATATAATTAGCTCTATATGTATCATTAGCTGTTTTCAAAAAGAAAACATTATCAGCTTGACCATTAAAAATCTCTTCAAGGTTAATAGATTCAGCTGATGTCGAGGAAATATCATCAATACTAGCAAAATTTTGCGAAATAGTAACTTCATATAAATAATTTTCTTTATCTAAATTAGTTGCTACTGTATATCCTTTCGCTTCTAATTCTTGAACATTTTCATCAGAAAATAATTCTTCCTCATTAAATTCATCAGAATTAAGATATTCATCTAAATATGATTTTAATTCATCATCAGTAGGTACTTCAATATTCCCTAATGAACTCAAACACTCATCTGTACAAGTAATATAATCATTTGTTCCTTCATTATACATCGAACAATTTGCAGAACATACACTGCCAAATAAAGTTTCATAATAAAGTAATCTTAAATCATCATCAGAAAAAATTGTTTGTGCAAATTCAAATAAATTAATATCCATACTCATTTCAATATCAACACTTTTATCATCATTTATAGCTGTTTTAAAACTATAATTCATACAGCCAGTAATTAAAAGAATACCTAAAACTAACGTAAATACTTTTATAATTTTTTTCATAACCCAACTCCTTTTTATTACAAATACACTTTCATAATTTTTTTCTTTCTCTACTTAAAATAACATCGCAATTAGAAAAATCAAGATTAGTATTTACAAGTGAACCAATAGATGTAGTAAAGTGAATACCTTGATCAATAACCCAATTGTTTAATAAATCATTAACACTTATTTCTCTACTTAATCTAGGATCTTTATTAACATCTAATTGTAAAATAACAAATAATCCTTGTTCCGTAATTATATATTTAACAACTTTATCTAAATGTTCTTGACCATTTTCGATCTTTTTTAAATATGTCCCAATTGGATATGGAATCTCGATATTAAACACAATTAAACCTCCAACTATTTCATTTATATAAAAACTTCAACTTTTATAATATCATTAACTTAAATAATATTATAAAAATTTGAAATTATAATCATCTGGCAGGGGATGAGAGAATCGAACTCCCAACTAAAGTTTTGGAGACTCCTATTATACCATTTAACTAATCCCCTAAATCTCTTTCAAGATAAATCAATTATAACATAAATAAAACCAATTTAAAAGCATTTTCATATAATAAATTAGGTGATTTTATTATGTTAGTAAATTATACGACTAAAGAATTAGATTTATTAGCAAGAATTATGCGAGCAGAAGCTCAAACCGAAGGAGATTTAGGCATGCTTATGGTAGGTAATGTTGTTGTAAATAGAGTTATAGCGGATTGTTACACTTTTAAAAATATTGATAGTATTGAAGATGCCATATATCAACCAAATCAATTTGTTGGTACAAATTCATCTTTGTTTTATGGGTCCGCAACAACTGCAGAAAAAAATTTAGCTGAACGTACTTTAAGAGGAGAATATTATTATCCCGCTACACATTCATTATGGTTCTATGCCCCAAGATCAAATAGTTGTACTGAAACTTGGTATGATCAACCTTTAGCCGGAAAATATAAAAATCATTGTTTTTATAGACCAGTAAGTGGCCAATGTCAAGAACTATATTAAATATACATAGTTCTTTTATTTTATATCAGTAGAACCAAAACCTCCAGTACGTATACCATCAGACGTATCATTATCACACAACAAATATTTTTGAAATATTACTTGACCAATTACATCACCCTTATGAATCACAATATCATGATCTAAAACATTATAATACTGAAAATAAAAATGCCCATCATTATCGATATTTCCATAATAATCACTATCAATAATACCAATACCATTAGACATTACTAATCCTTTTTTAGGACCACTACTCCTATTTACAAGCATATAATACTCATCTTCTAAACAATATGCTTTTAAACCCGTTGGTATTAAAGTAGGTTTACAGCCTAATTTAAAAGGGTGTATAACTACATCATCTGCCGCTTCAATATCATATCCAGCTGAACATTTAGTTTTTCTAACTGGTAAATGAATTCCTTTATCCTCATAACCTTTAACTATTTCAAATCCTCTTATTTTCATAAACTTCACCTATATAAAAATATATCAAAAAAATAGTCATATCACAAGTTGTTTAAATAAATTCTATTTAACTTTATTATAAAAAAATAACCCAAGATTAAAAGCTTGAGTTATTTATCTATTTAAGGAATACTAAGTACTTGACCTATAGATAATAAATCACTAGTAAGGTTATTCGCTTGTTTTAAGGCATTTACACTTATACCATAATTAGTAGCTATTTTCCATAAACTATCCCCTGATTTTACTGTATAAGTTATAGAACTACTATTTGTTGTAGGAATTATTAAAACTTCTCCAATAGAAAGTAAATTAGATGTTTTTCCATTAGCACTTTTTAGAGCATCAACTGTTATTCCATATTGTTTAGCAATACTATATAAAGAATCACCCGATTTTACTGTATAAGTATTAGATGGAGTAGGAGTAATACTATTACTTACATTTAAAATCTGGCCAATACTCAAAACATCACTAGTAAGATTATTTAATTGTTTCAACTCATTTACTGTTAATCCGTATTTATTAGCAATAGAATATAAAGTATCTCCAGCCTTAACTGTATAAGTATCTAATGTACCAGTATTACCGGCACTTACAACTAACTTTTGCCCAATAGAAAGTGTATTACTAGTAAGATTATTCAAAGCTTTAAGTTCATCAACTGTCATACCATATTGGTTAGCTATTGCATACAAAGTATCTCCACTTTTAACAATATAAATATTCTCATTAGGTGTTTCTGGCTTTTCTATT
>CALVHJ010000006.1 GCA_944327425.1 uncultured Bacilli bacterium | reverse complement strand
GAAAGAGAGCTTGGTAATGAGGAAGCAAATGATATGGATATAGATTTTGTGGAAGCTTTAGAGTATGGTATGCCTCAGGCTGGGGGTATGGGTATGGGAATAGATAGATTAGTTATGCTTTTAACTGGTAGTGAAAGTATTAGAGAAGTTATATTATTTCCACTTATGAAACCTAAAGATTAGAATTGAATGATTAATTTCATTCTTTTTTTTATTAATATTAATATTTTCACAAAATTTTCATAGAAAAATGATATTTTTTTCTTTTTTTTTAGAAAGATTTGTATTATAATCATTGGTAGGAGGGAATTTATGAAAGAAAATAAGAAAAGTCATGGACTTTTGTTAGGTATTTTAATTTTTATTTTAGTTGCAGTAGTTTTATCTTGGTTAGTGCCAAATAGTGCTTATTCATCTACGGGTTTATCAACAACTGGGGCCTTAACAAGAATTGGACTTAATGATTGGGCATGGGTTTTATATTATGCTATTTATTTTGCCTTAGATAAAATACTTATTTTATTAGCTGTTGGGGGCTTGTATGGCGTTCTTAGTAGAACTAATGCTTATGAAAAAATTGTGACGAAAATAGCTAAATTTTTCAAAAACAAGAAAGTTGCAGTAGTTTTATTTTCAACATTAATAGCGGTATTAACAAGTTTGTTTACTCAAACGTTTGTGGTAATAATATTTGTTCCATTTATTATTTCTATCCTAAATAGAATGAAATTAGATAAATTGACAATATTAGCTACAACTTTTGGTTCAATGATTGTTGGTGTACTTGGTGCTACATATGGTACAGATGGACTTGTTTATTTTAACCAATATTTTAATTATGAAGTAGGGCCACTTTTACTTGTTAGAGCAGGAATATTAGTAGTTGGGTTAGTACTTTTTAACTTTTTTACAATTTGGCATATGAATAAAGTTAAGAAGAATGCTCCTAGTACTGATATGTTTGAAATGACTTTAGATGAAGATGATGATGGTAAAAAGAAAAGTAATATTTATCCAATTGTTATTATAGGTATTTTATTATTTGTTTTGTGTGTACTTGCTTTTATTGATTGGAATACTAATTTTGGAATTGAAATATTTGATAATTTCCATGAAGCAGTAATTGATGTTAGTATAAATGATGAATTTAATGTTTTTGAAAGTATTTTAGGAACCCACATGGGAGCTTTAGGTAGCTGGGATTTATTTGGTATAAGTTCAGTAGTATTCTTATTTACAATTATACTGGGAATATGCTATAGATTTAAATTTAATGAGTTTGTAGATAGCCTTTTTTCTGGACTTAAGAAAATGATGTTACCTATTGGTTGTTTAGTTGGAGCATTTGTTTTAATGGTTATTGTTTATATGTCACCATATGTTACAACTATTATAGATAAAGTATTTTCATTTACTGATGGATTTAATATAGCCACAATGACGTTATCATCATTAATTGCAAATATTTTCCATACTGATTTAGGATTTACTGGATATATTATGGCATCTTATTTAGCTGTAGAATACGTTGATTATATTAATCCGGTTTATATAATGTTTACATCGTTATATGGGTTAGTACAATTCTTTATTCCAACAAGTGCATTACTTGGGATAGGACTTACTGCTTTAAATGTAAAATATAAAGATTGGTTAAAACATATTTGGCGTTTTGTTTTAGGTATGTTTGTGTGCTTATTAATACTCTTTATTGTACTAGCAATTATATAGAAGCTTGATGCTTCTTTTTTGCGTTTTACAAGTTGAAAAAATATTATATGTATGTTATAATTTAAATTATGAGGTTGGTGTATACTATGAAAAAAATGAAAGCGCTTTTATTAGCTAGTATTATATTCATTTGTGGTATACTAGATGTTTATGCAGTATGTGAGGCTGATGAGTATAATACACTTAATCGTTTAGCTATGAATATGAGAGTTAGTTATGAGGCTAGAACTGAAGAAAAGATTCCTGATGAGAATTATACTTTTCCTGATGGACTTACTCCTGAGGAGAGAGAAGAGTATAGAATAATAGCAAACTACTTTGCTATCTATATTTCAAATATTACGGAAGAGTTATATGTTACTGTTCGTAATGATCAGACAGGGACAACAGAAACTTATACATATGAGGATGCTGTAGATGGTTTAATTACTATTAGGCAAAATGATAGAACAGCAGTTAATAATTATACAATTATTGTTTATAGTTCTAGTGAAACAAACTGCCCTGATACTAGACTTAGAACGATGTATGTAACAACTCCTTTGTATAATCGTTATTCTACTTATGACATTTGTGAGGGAGCTGAAGAGTTTTATTTATGTTATGAATACTTAACTATACCACTTCCAGCAGAAACAGAATTTTTAGAATTGGTGCAACAATATAGAGAAGGATTAATTGATGATGAAGGAAATGAAATTACAGAAGAAGAAGAGAGCTTTTGGGATTTTATAAAAGATCATAGTACAGTATTCATAATAGTGATAGTAGCAATTGTTGCTATAGGTGGGGTTGTAACTGTGATAATAATTAAGAAACGGAGGAGAATAGTATGAAAAAGATACTAAGATATACCAGTTTATTTATTATTGCAATTGGTTGTATATTTATTTTCGATACTAATGTATATGCAGTAGATGGTGAGACTAATGCTTGTACAGGACAAGAAAATTGTAAAGTAACTGATGGTTATTTTGATGGCAGAATAATTGCTAGTGAATATATGGGAAATAAAATCAGTTCATCTCAAGCCACAAAAAATACTAAAGGTAAGAGAAATTATAGTTATTCAGCGATTAATATTTCACAAATATATTTTGGGGGAACTCTTTATCAACCATCTGGTGTTGATTTTGACGTAAACTATGATGCTTATGGTAGTATATATTGTTTGGATGGTGGTTTAGGAGCTAGTACTAGTCTTTATGCTCAAAGATTTTTGATTGACCCAAGTAGTGAACCACATATTCAAGCTCAAGATCATGCTTTTATGGCTATTATGACGAGTGGTTCTAATGATCCAAGTAATGTTTCTAATGACTGGGCTAAGAGAACGGCACTAAGAGCTATTGCGATAAGTTTTAGAAGTGATAACCGTTCAACAAGTAATGATCGATATAACTGGTCACACTATGCTATATATGGTTTAATATCTAGATGGTTAGATCAAGATTCATCAGTGGCATCTCTTTATGATTCGGTAAATGCTAATGGTGGTAATTTGCGTAGTAAGTCGCAATATAGCACTTATTGGAATTATTATTTCGTTGGTGGTGATGCTGATGCGGCTAAATCATATTATGTAATGGGTATGCAAGCAGCTTTAGATTATTTAGAGACAGCTAGTGATGAGAGTTCAGAACAACAAGTAAGTGTTATTTCAGGAAATGATTTAGTTGAAAGAGAAACAGTAGAAGATGCCAATGGTACACTTGTTAAAGTTGATGTTAAACATAGATTAGATGTTGGTGGCTTTAATTCTGACGATGAAGATTCATCATTTGTTATAAATGGTATAACTTTTGAAGACGGAGTTGTTCCTACGGGTGTAACTAGTTACTATATTTCACAAATTGAATATGGTGGACAAACGATATTTCAAGATGATGGATCAAATCAAGGAAGTATAACTGGTCAAAACTTAATTCAGTGGTTCCCAGGTGTTGATTTTTCCGAAGTTCAAGAAATGGTTATTACAGTTCATTTTGAGGGATATCAGTCTTTAAATGAAGGTGTAACTGGTTTAGAAATATTAACATGCGGAGAGCAACCGATTGATTATAGTTTAGATGGAACATATAAATTTGGTGATGCAGAAAATCCTTTTGGAAATTATATAGGAGTTTTATGGTATCCAACTAGTTCAGAAGAAAATGGGGTTCAAAGATTTATAGCTGTATATGAAGGAAGTAATGAAAATGCTGAACAACCATGGACTTCACCTAAAAGTGTTTCTTTAACAGAAAACTGTGATTGTGATGCTTTAGCACAAGCTTGTATTGATTCAGGAGATATAAATAGTCCTGAATGTGATGAATTATTTGAAGCGAATTGTGGAGACTGTGTAGAGCTTGAAGTAGAATGTGCTTTGGGTGATCAGGCAGCTTGTGATGAGTATGCTGAAGTATGTATAAATGAATACGATTGTAATACGGAATATACTAACATAACGGCATGTTGTGATGAGTCAGGAGATCTTATCATTTCAACCGCTGATGAAGTACCGTATGAAATACATGGTGTTGTAGAAGACAAAATTAAGCTATGTTTTATAACACAAGTTGACGAAGGAGCTCAGCCAATAGATGATGTTGGTAATAGCTATAAGATGGAAACAGACGATAAAGTTAGAGATAACGATTACTGTTCTGTGAACTGTCGTGAAGATTATGCTATGGAACTTCCATCAGCTAAGCGAGTTAACGCTGGTAGATACTTTACCTTTAGAGTGGGTATGGAGTCTAAAAAGCAATGCTTTACTAATACAATAGATAAAGAGAAATTTGAAGCTGATATTAAAGATGCTCAAGAAGCTATTGTTGAAGCTGCTAATGATTGGTTATATTGGCAAGCTGCTTATGAAAATAGAACAAACTATCAATATACTTATGGTTATGAAGAATATGGTTGCTCAAGACATCAGTTTAAAAATGGTGTATATATTTCTGTTGAAGATGTAAAAGCTTGGACTAATCCAACTTATATTGAATTATATTATTCTTATAATGAAGAAGTATCACAGGAAACAACACAGAGTGTTTATGAATATGAAGGTACAATAGGAACTCACCAGGATGGAACAGAAACATGTAGTGTTTTGGAAAATGGCGAATATGTAGATGAAGAACGTGATGTTATTAGAATGGATGAGACACCAACAATTGAAGAACTAGAAGATAAATTAACTGAACGTATTGAACAAGAGTGGAATGAGATAAGTGATGGGCATGTTATTGAACAAGCAGTTGAAGCTTATGCAAGAATTATCGAAGAATATAATGACTGTTCTTTATGGGAGTCAGAATATAATTATGAACCTTCGGTAATGTATGATTATCAAGAACAAAATTACCGGGAAATGGCAGGAATGCCAATTGATATGAAAGAGTTATCTTTAGATGTATCTGGAGCATCATATGATTATTGTTTACAACAAGGTCATAATGAAGGACCAACAATACTTGATAATAAATACACAGAATGTTCAACTGGTTGGGCTTCCCTTGAATATGAAGAGGGTGAAGATTACACTATCTGTGAATTAGAAGGTGATACGGTTAATTGTAAAGCCGATCCAGAAGTTAATAGAAAACGGGTATCATTAGTTAGATATATGAAGTCTGAACAAAATGCAAGTTCTGAATATGTACCAGATGATATATTCTACAATTCTTATCCATCGGGAGAAATTACCGTAACTAGTGCTGATAATAATGTTTTATTAGAAGAAAAACTTCCGGTTGCTTTATCAACTAGATTAGGTATTTATGAATATTATGTAAATGTCTCTGAAGTTGGTGAGTACTATGATGATGGTGATCAAGGAAGATTTATTGGTAGTGGAACACCAGTAATAGGTGATGAATTAAATTATGTATGTGCATATTTAGTAAATATTCCGGAAGCTGAATTTGTTTGTGATGGTGGTGATGTACCAAGCTGTGAAGGAGAAGAGTGTATTTCTAAATGTATCGGTCCTAATTGTGAAGAATTAATTTGTTACGGAGATCATTGTATAGCTAAATGTGTAGGTGTTGGTTGTATATATGATACTGATGCTGGTACAAGTTTAGTTGAAAGACAAATATCACTTAGTGAATTATTCCCAGAGGGTACTGATTCATATAACTGGGATATATCAGTTAATGATAAAGCTATGATTACAGTTTCAGAAATAGAAGAAGCTGGTAATGGAGTATATGATGAAGAGCCAATACTTAGTTTAACGATAACTCCTAGTGCAGCTAGAGAAATTAAAGCTTATAACGATGAACAGGAACAAAATAACCGAGGTGGTTATTCAAATGAAACTGTTTATTGCGAGGCTATAGGTGGTTATGAAGAAATTGGATGTTATAGTTCGTTTATTGATGATTTAATTAATGGAAGATATGGTAATGATGTTGTTAATTCCCATGTTAATCGTTCATTATCAAGTTACTTCACTTTATGGGATGGTGGCATATCTGAAGACGATATGATCGGACCATCTTGGAAGTAGAAAGGGGAGTTTAAGTTATGCAAAGTTCATATTGGGGTTATTGGTTAATAGTTTTAGGTGTTGGTATTATTGGTTTAATGATATCTGTTCAAGGTATTACTACCAACACCACTCAAGATTATTATAGTCTAAGAGAAATTACTGAAGCTTCAATGTTAGAAGCAGTTGATTATGGTTATTATCGAGATTATAACGAAGTAAAAATGAATAAAGAAAAATTTATGGAAGTGTTTGTAAGAATGCTTGCTGAGACTATGGGGACTGCTGATACTTATGAAGTTAATTTCTATGCAATATATGAAGCTCCTCCAAAAGTCAGCGTGGAAATAAGAAGTAGCAGTGGAACAGGATTTATTCCATCTGCTGGTGATTATGATACAACTAGTAGGATAGATGCTATCATTCAAATTCATGCGGAACAAGTAGGAACTCCTGGTTCAAGTAATACAAATAATAGTGGTAACCAAAATAGCACGGGAACAACTACACAACCCGATGATAATAATGATGATGAACCAATAGCGGATGCTACTTGTGAAGAAGGAATTAGTACAACAAATTTGCAAGGTATGGGAGGGGTAGCTATGGCATCAAGACCCCTTTATACCACTGCTGATCGAGATGAGACCAATGGTAATGTTACGCCCGGGGTAAAATTTGATATATTAGGAGAGAGTGGCAATTATTGGGCTATAGAGTATGAAGGTGAATGTGGTTGGGTTGATTCCAACTATATGGCTATTAATTTAATGGATTATGTACCAGAAGCTCATTATGATATTGCTAATGCTTCAAGTAGTATTTTTAGATCATCAGGACAGGCAATAGATGGGGTTACGGGAACAAGATTATATACAAGTGATTATAATGGTTTTGTTCCGGCAACATTCTCTTTTGCTCAAAAACTTAAAAATGCTGCAAGTGCAGCTAGAGCAGCGGGAGATACTTTAGTAATTATTGATGCTTATAGACCAAGTGGTGTCTCTAGGTATGTTAATTCAAGATTAACTAATTTATATAATAGTAATAGTACAGTTAAAGAAAATATTGATTATAGTACGGGAGCTAGTGGAGCTAGATATACATGGGGACAAGGTTGGTTTTTAGCTCAAGGTACTTCAGCTCATAATACGGCTTGTGCTGTTGATGTTACTTTATCTGGGTATTCAATGCCATCATATATGCATGAATTAAGTACCCAAGCGATTAAATATTATAGTCCAAATGTAGCTAAAACTTCTAGTAATTACTCTGTTGGAATGTCTGCTAGTGAAGGAGCAAAAAAGCTAAGTAGTTATATGATGGGCTCTGGTGGATTATCTGATTTAGCTTCCGAATGGTGGCACTATCAAGATAATAGCTGTCATAGTCGAATTGGAACTGGTGCAAGTTTCTGGAGTGCTGTATAGAAAGGTAGGATAAAATGGGAAATATAGTAACAACGTTAAAAAGATTCATTTCAAACAAAAATACAGTTACAATACTAGGTGTGTTATTAGGTATTGTCGTATTGTATATAGGGTATAATTATCGGGTAAATGCTGCTGTTCAAACAGTTAGTATTCCATATGCTAGAAATACACTTACATCTACAACAACTATAACTCAAGATGATATTGAATATATGGAAGTTTTAACTTCATTTGTTAATAATAATCAAAATGTTATTAGGGATATTAATTCTTTGGTTGGTCAGCTTAATTCATATTGTGTTCAAGTTGGAACGAGTATTCCAGCTGGAGCGTTCTTTTATCAAGAACAAGTAATTGATTGTAGAAATATTAGTAGTAATGCTCTAGATAGAATGCCTGATGGTTATAGTGCAGTAAGTTTGGAAGTTAATTTACAATCAACATATGGTAATTCAATGTACCCTGAGGATTATATAGATATATATGTTAGAACAACAACGGAGGAAGGTAAACTTGTTTATGGACAATTTATAACTAAGTTACCTATTCTAGATGTTCGTGATAGTAATGGTCGAAGCTTATTTTATGATAGTTCTTCAAGTGGAACACCAGCAATACTTCTATTTGCTGTTCCTAATTATGATATAGAAGAAACAAACTTGTATTTGTTATTATCAAGAGCGACAATGTTAAATAATATTGAATTAATACCGGTACCTGGTAATGCTAATTATACTGCTGAAGTCGGAGAAACTGAAGTTACTAGTCAATATTTAAGACAAATAATTGAAAATCAAACAGTAACCGATATTTATTAGAATAAAAAAGAATAAAAAAAGGAGGTGTTATAATGAATGATGCTATATTTTCACAGATTGATTTTGGTCCTTTAAGAGAATTTATTGAGATTGATGATATTACCGACGTATCATATACTAATGGTGGTCAATTGTGGATAAAGTCTCTTTCTAAAGGTGTTTATAGAGTTGAAAGACCGGAAGTAAATAATCAATTGGTAGAAAAGCTAGCTTTCCAGTGTTCTAATGTTATGGGGAAAACATTCAATATGGCACATCCTTTTTTAGATGCGGAAAGTAGTGAATTACGTCTTAATTTCATTCACGATTCAATTGCTACTAATGGTATAGCTTTAGTTATTCGTAAAACACCAGCGAAAATAAGACTTAATAGAGAAAAATTGTTACAAGAAGATTATGTTAGTGCTGATTTACTGGATTTTCTTCTTAGTTGTGTACAAGGTCATGCTAATATTATTGTTAGTGGAGAAACAGGTAGTGGTAAAACTGAGCTTGTTAAGTATTTAGCAAGTACAACTAAAGAAAACGAAAAAATTATTACAATTGAGGATACTTTGGAGTTACACTTAGATAGAATATTCCCTCATCGTGATATAGTAGCGATGAAGACAAATAATATAGCTAGTTATTCTGATGTTTTGGTTACTTGTATGCGTCAGAACCCCATATGGATACTCTTATCTGAGGTTCGTAGTGCTGAGGCTGTTATGGCAGTTCGTAACTCTATATCATCAGGGCATCATATTATTTCAACTATTCACTCGGATAAAGCATCATTAATACCAATGCGTATGTATAGTTTGATAGAATCTAATATAGATGTTGAACAGTTTGTTACAACAATTCACAGATATGTACAAATTGGTATATATGTTAAAGGATATATGAGTGAAAAGTATGGAAGATTTCAAAGAGAAATTATGGAAATATGTGAATTTTATGTTGATGAAGATAATAAACCACAAGTTAATACAATTTTTCAAAAATCGTTGGATGGGAAATTTACTCTTAATAATCCCACTAAACATTTAAGAGATTATTTAGCAATTCAAGGGGTTATTTTGGATGAGGATTTATTTCATTTGAATAGTAAAAAAGAGGAAATAGAATCTTTATAGGAGGCTACTATGGAGTTAATAATATTAATTTTAATAGGTATATTTATTATTATATATCGTAAAAATGATGGTAGTGAAAATTTTTATAGGTTTGCTAAATCACAGTTTGGTATAATTTATGAAAAGTACGCTCCTTATAGTTATAAGACTATTAGTGCTAAAATGAAAGAATTGAAGCAAGAATATACTTTTAAAGATTATATTATTCAGATAGTCGTTATGGGTGGTTTGGCGGCTGCTATATCATTTTTGTATTTTTATAGTTTGATACCAGTTTTGATTTATGTTGGTATTGCTATTGCTTTTATTCCGTATTTAGCATATTTAAGAAGTAAAAGATTATATAGTGAATATATTTTTGAACAAATTCAAGTGTATACAACTAACGTAATTATGGAATTTAATACGACGCAAAGCTTTGTTAAATCACTTGAGGGAGTAAGAGATTCGGGAATACTTGAAGATCCTGTTTTAGAAGATGTTAAGACTATGATAAATATGTCTTATCAAAATGGTACTATAGATGAGTCAATTGAGTATTTTAATCAAAAATATCCTTATTATATGGTTAAGAATATGCATCAATTATTTTTACAGATTACTAAAGAAGGTGCCAAAGATTCAGGTGAGTCTTTAGAAAATATGAGTATGGATATTGACTCTTTGGTTGAAGGAGTTTATCGTGATCAAATGGATCGTAAACAATTTCACCGTAAATTTATAACATTTGCTTTAGTATTGTTTTTATTAGTATTGGTTATGCAAGTTTTACTTGGTAAAGATAGTTATTTAGAACTTTTACAATTATGGTATGTGCATATTGTTTTACACGGTATAATTATTATTAATTGTTATTTCCTTTTATCAGGAGAAAAATATTATAATGATGATGTGGGGGTAGAATAGTATGCAGATAGAAATAGCAATAATAGCAGTTATTTTATTCTTTATTTTTACTTATAGTGGAAAGATAAGTATTAATAAGTTAGTAGCTGATAATGAAATGTATTTGCGAAGATTAAAAGAAAGTGATTATGATTTTTATGTTAAAGCTAAATATGGAGATACAGTTAATCCCGATTTATTATTTAACAAGAGAATTAGAAATGCTTTAATTGTTACGGTTTTAATATTTTGTTTACTTATTTCTAATATGAGTTATGTTTATGCTTTACTTTGTTTAATTGGCGGTTTTGCTTTCTTTAAACTTGATTATATTAATTTAAGAAATTATTATAAAAAGCATTTGCATGAGATTGATACTATGCTTCCTTATTATTTAAAAGGTTTAGAAATTTTGATTCAACATTATACTGTTCCGGTAGCAATTGGTAAATCAATGGATGATGCTCCAGAAATATTTAAAGAAGGTTTACAACAGCTTATTAATGAAATTAATGCTGGTAATGATACAATTGAGCCTTATATGAATTTTGCCAGACAATATCCGGTTAGAGATTCAATGCGAATGATGAGACTTTTGTATCGGCTTAGTTTAGGTAGACAAGAGAGAAAACAAGAACAATTATTAGCTTTTTCAAGAACTATTTCAAGTTTGCAACAAAAAGCTCGGGAGACAAAATATAAGAATAGACTTGATAAAATGGAAGGAAAAACAATGAGTATGCTTATAGCGACTGGTTTAGGAGTTATGGTATTACTTATTTTAGCGGTTATCCTACTTATGGATATATAGACAAAATTTGACATAAAAAGTTTTAAAAACTTGACAATATGATAAAGTTAGGATAAAATTAATATAGATTTAGAAAGCGAGGAATTTTATATGTTAATTATGGCTAAACCTTTGATTTGTTCTGATTTATGGCAAGTTTGGCAAATTATAGGATGGGTACTTTGGATTTTTAAAATTGTTATACCAATTATAATTATTATTTTTGGTATGATAGATTTAGGAAAGGCTGTTGTAGCTAGTAAAGATGATGAGATTAAAAAGTCAGTAAAATCTTTAGCTATGAGAGCTGTTGCTGGTATCGTTATATTCTTTATACCTACTCTTGTAGGCGTAATATTTAGAGTTGTTGATGATTTTGCCGCAGATGATATACAAGGTCAATATGGAGTTTGTTCTACATGTATAACAGATCCAGGAGATTGTGAGACAGCAGCAAATAACTATTCTGGTAACCAAACTGGTAACGAATCTGGTAACGAATCTGGTAACGAAGGATAATAGTAATAATCCTTAGTTAGTAGTTAGTAAAATATAAAGTAAGCGATAATTAATTATAAAAAGTGGTTGTTTTATAAGCAACGACTTTTTTATTGTGATATTTTTTTATATATCAAGAAAATTTTCTAATCAGTTTAAACGTGGTAAAGATTATAAGAATGTTAAAAAAATAACAAGTTTTAATATTATTCAGAAAAATTATTATTTTAATAATCAGTCATTAATTAATGATTATGCATTTATAGATAAGTATGACTATCAAGTAGTAAATAATAAATGTTTGGAGATGTATCTGGTTAAACTTGACAAAATTAAGGACATAGTATAAAATCAAAAAGAAGAGAAAGATTTATAAAGTGGTTAAGAATGATAAAAGCTAAAGACATGAATGAATTAAAAGAAATAGGGAAAGAAGATGAAGTAATGGAAAGTGCAATAAGATTAATGGAAGATTTTTTAAATGATGAAGAATTACAAGATGAATATGATAAAATAACTGATATTGAGTATTATGCTTTAGAAAAAGGACGCAAAGAAGGTCATGAAAATCTACTTAAAACAACTAAAAATCTTCTTGAAATGAATATGTCTATAAAAGATATTATTTATGCAACCGGATTATCCCAAGAAGAAATAGAAAGTTTAAAATAGAGAAAAGTAATTCTCTTTTTTCAATCATATATTAATACAGGCTAGACATAAACTTTATTTAATGATATATTAAGTTTGGTGATAAGTTTGAAAATATTATTAGTTGAGGATGATGAAGCAATATTAGAAGGTTTAGCATTTTGTTTAAAAAAAGAAGGCTTTCTTGTGAAAACTAGTATAAATGGTAGTGATGCTCTTGCTTATATTCGTGATCAAGAATTTGATTTATTAATCCTTGATATTAATTTACCTGATATAAATGGATTAAAATTATACAAACAAATTAAAGAGTTTAAGGATATTCCTACTATTTTTTTGACCGCTAATGATTCAGAATTAAGTACGGTTTGTGCTTTAGATAGTGGAGCAGATGATTATATTACTAAACCATTTAAAACAAGAGAACTAATAAGTCGAATCCATTCAGTTTTAAGAAGAGTAAAAAAAGATGAAGTAAATATTATTCAAATAAAAGATATTACGATTAATTTAAAAGAAGCCAAAGTATTTAAGAAAGATAGTCTTGTCTTTTTAACTAGCCTAGAATATAAAATATTACTTATTTTATTTATGAATTCTGGTAAAGTTTTTACTAGAGAAAGTATTTTAGCTAATATCTGGGATACGGATGAAGAATATGTAAATGATAATACTTTAACTGTTTATATTAAAAGAATTAGAGAAAAAATAGAAGATGATCCGACTAATCCTAAGATTATTCTTACGGTTAGAGGATTAGGGTATAAAATAAATGATGAGAAATAGGAAATTTGTATTTATTATTTTAATATGTATTGGGTTAGTTATGCTTTTAAATATATCTTTGTTAAAATTATATGATTTTTATGTGTATCAGTCTTTAAATAAAATTATTTATGTTTTAGAAGATAAATATTCTAATATAGAAGGAGAGCTTATTGAGGCTTTAGTAAATGACGGAGAAATAGAAGATGTTTTGGGTAAATATGGTATAAATGAAAATACTATAAATGAATTAGATTCATATCAAGATTTTAGAGTAAAAATAATTTTACTTGTATCAAGTACTTTTATTGTGGTTTTGCTCTTTTTATTATTAATTTATTATATGTATAATCGTAAATTAAAAAAAGAAGTTAGAGTTATTAATCAATATTTACAAGATATTTTAAACGATAATTATGAGCTAAATATAGCTGATTATAATGAAGATGATTTGAGTGTATTAAAAAATGATATTTATAAAGTGACAATTAAATTAAAAAATTTAAGTAATTATGAACAAAGGGAACAACAGTTTTTAATGAGTACTTTAGAAGATATTTCTCATCAACTTAAAACGCCATTAACAGCTTTAATGATTACTAATGATATATTGGTTAATAATGATTTAAGTAAAGAAGAAAGAAAAGAGTTTTTAATGCGGGAAGCTAAAGAATTAGAAAAGATGGAATGGTTAATTACAACTCTTTTAAAATTAAGTAAACTTGATAGTGGAGCAGTTAAATTTAAAAAGGAAAAAGTAAGAGTTGAAGAACTTATTGATGAAGCTTTAGAATCTTTGTTAGTATCTTTAGAACTAAAAAAAGTTAAGGTTATAAAAAAACATTTAGATTTTAATCTTATTTGTGATAGAGCCTGGATGAGAGAAGTTTTAACTAATATTTTAAAAAATGCTTATGAACATGTTTTAGAAAATGGTAATATTATAATTAATGGGGAAGATAATCCGGTTTATAAAGCTATTCAAATTACTGATGATGGTGTTGGTATTAAGAAAAAGGAAATTAAAAATATTTTTAAACGTTTTTATAGTACTAGTTCTTCTAAGAATAGTATGGGAATAGGTCTTAATATGGCTAGAATAATTGTTCAAAAGCATAATGGGAAAATTGAAGTTACAAGTGAACCGGGAAAATATACTACTTTTAAGATTATGTTTATGAAAAGAAATTTGTGACTAAATTGTAATAGTTTTAGTCACTTTATAGTCACAATAATTTTATATAATATTATTGGAGGAGACAAATATGGAAATATTAAAAGTTCAAAATTTATGCAAAACATATGATATGACGGGAGTACCAGTGCATGCTCTTGATAATGTTAGTTTTAGCATTCAAAAAGGAGAATTTGTGGCTATTGTTGGAGCTAGTGGCTCGGGTAAATCGACATTGTTACATATTTTAGGTGGTGTTGATCGTCCGACTAGTGGACATGTTTACTTAAATGAGAAAGATGTTTATACATTAAATGAAAAAAATTTAGCAATATTTAGAAGAAGAGAAGTAGGGCTTATTTATCAATTTTATAATTTATTACCTATTTTAAATGTTAAAGAAAATATAACTTTACCAGTGTTACTTGATGGTAAGGTGCCAGATACAAAATATTTAAATGATCTTATTCATACTTTAGGATTAGAAAAAAGAATTAATCACTTGCCAAATGAACTTTCCGGTGGACAACAACAAAGAGTATCAATTGGAAGAGCCTTGATGAATCATCCAGCCTTGTTACTTGCTGATGAACCAACGGGTAATTTAGATAGTAAGGCTAGTAAAGAAATATTAGAATTGTTGCAAGTTTCCAATGAAAAATATCATCAAACTATTATTATGATTACTCATGATAAAGAGCTAGCTTTGCATGCTAAAAGAATAATTACATTAGAAGATGGAAAAATTATTCATGATGAATTAGTAGGTGATACTCATGCAGATTCTTAATAAACTTACAATTAAACACTTACTTATGAATAAAAAAAGAACCTTAGTAACCATTATGGGAATTACTTTATCAACAGCTTTAATGGTTGGTATTGGCTTACTTGTTTCTAGTTATTTAGAATCGATGCGATTAGATGCGATAAATAATTATGGAGCTTATCATGCTTATATTGAAGGTGTAGAAGAAGAAGAGTTAAAAGTAATAGAGAATAATGTGAATTTGCGTTCTAGTTATTATTATGCGCCTTTAGGGTTTGCTAAAGTAAATAGTGAAAATGAATATAAACCTTATTTATATGTAGTAGATGCAAGTAAAATGTTACTGGATACGCTTTCTTTAGTTGAAGGAAGGTTACCTAGTAATAATAATGAAATAGTTATTAGTGAACATGTTAATAGTGATGGTAATTTAAATTATCATGTTGGGGATACGATTACGCTTTTTATAGGTTCAAGAATTGTTGATGGTGAGGATTTAGGAATTACACATAATTATGGGGTATCATCATCTTGGGTGGGAGATAATTATATTCCAACCTCTGAAGAAATAAATGCTTTTT
This sequence comes from uncultured Bacilli bacterium, assembly GCA_944327425.1. GTDB lineage: Bacteria > Bacillota_I > Bacilli_A > RF39 > UBA660 > Caccenecus. The sequence continues at coordinate 9,012 of CALVHJ010000006.1, read as the reverse complement.
TAACTAAAACTTATACCATTGTAGGAGTAGTAGATCGGTCTTTTTATGAAGATTATAGTGCTGCAGGATATATGGTATTTAGTTTAGATACGAACACTCATAATTTATATAATATTTATTTAGAGTATAAAAATCCTAGTAATACATATCAATATACCGAGAATATTGTTAATCAGTTGGGGTTAGAAGATCTTTCTTATAATTATAATGAACAACTTTTATATTTTTATGGAGCTAGTAAATATGATAATATAAATTATACTTATTTACCAATGATTTTAATAGCATTAACTGTTATTTCTATTGGTTGTATAATGGTTATATATAATTCTTTTGCTATATCAACAATGGAGAGGAAGAAAAGTTTTGGGTTATATGCATCGGTGGGAGCAACAAGTACACAGATACTTAAAACAGTATTGTTTGAGGCTTTTATTGTCGGGATAATTGGCATAATTCTAGGTATAGTAGGAGCTTTTTTAGGAATATATATAGTTATCTTAATTTTAAATCATTTGTTAGATGGGTTTATTGGTATTCATTTTGTTTTTAGAGTAAACTGGTTATATTTAATTATTCCGCTTATTTTTATGATTTTAGTTATTTTTATATCAGCTTATTTACCAGCTAGAAGAAGTAGTAAAATTACGCCAATTGAAGCAATAAGATCTAATGATGATATTAAAATATCAAAAAAAGAAGTTAAAACTCCTAAGTTTATTCGTTTTCTTTTTGGGATAGAAGGAGATATAGCTTTTAAAAATATTAAAAGAAATAAAAAGAAATATCGAATTACCGTAATATCACTATTTATTAGTATTGTTATGTTTAATACATTTACATCATATCTTACATATATTACTGCTTCTAGTGATATGGTAGATTATTATGATTATGATATTTTAATATCCTCGAGTGGAGATTTAAATACATTACAAGATGATATGGATATAGTACTTAGAGATTATCAAATTAACGATAGTTTAAAAATATATAATAAAGATGTGATTTATGTTACTAATTTAAAAGATGATGATTTTAGTTTAGAATATCAAAATACTTATTTAGCTGATATGATAAGTGATGATCAGATACTATTTCATTTATATGTTTTAGATGATACAGATTATAATAAATTAACGCAAGAAGAGGCATTACTTATTAATTCTAAATATTATATTTCTTATCAAAATAATAATAGAAAGATGTATGATATTGATGTTTTTAATAATAAACGTTATGACTTAGAGTTTATTTGGAAAGATTCTAGTTTTAATATTCAAGCATTAGTTACGGATGAAGTTATAAAAGGGCTTAAAAATGAGCTTTATACACCTGTACCAATACTTATTATTCCTTTATCTACTTATCAAGATAAATTTGGCTTTTTGGGGGAATATTTTTCTACATTAATTATGTTTACTCCTGAGTATGAAAATATTAATCAAGATTTTAGTGATAACAAATTAAATTTAAATTTAGATTATTATGTTTATAGTCCAGCGATAGAGTATGCTAATACGCGGAATTTAGTTTTGGCGATCAAGATTTTATTTTATGGTTTTATTACACTCGTTACTTTAATTGGTGTTACTAGTGTTTTTAATACTATTAGTACTAATATTAATTTACGAAGAAAAGAGTTTGCAATGATGCGAAGTGTAGGATTAACTCCTAGTGGTTTTAATAAAATATTGTTTTTTGAAAGTTTATTCTTTGGAATTAAATCACTTATTTATGGTATACCTGTATCTATAGGAATAAATGTGCTTATTAGTTTAAGTTTAACAAGTGTATTTGATACAAGTATTATTATTCCTTGGAAAAGTATTTTAATTAGTATATTAGGAGTATTTATAATAGTAATATTAGCAATGTGGTATTCGGCAAGAAGAGTAAAGAAGGAAAATATATTAGAGGCTTTAAGAGAGGAAAATATTTAGTTTTCTTCTGGTGTTTTATGATTTTGATCAAGAAGTCGGTAATTGACAAATTAATATTTTGTGTTATAATTAAATAGACAGATTTAAGTGGGCATTAAAAATTCCCGCTTTTATTATTATTTTAAAGAGGTGTGTATGAAAAAGTTAGATGAATTAGAAAGCTTGATAAAAGTGGCTTTAAAAGAAAAAGAAATTATTGTTGATAGTGTTACTTATTTAAAGAACAGTGGAAATTATAATGTATTATCAGTAGTACTTGATAAGATAGGTGGTATTGATTTAGATACTATAGTTCTAGCAACAAATATTATTAATCCTATTGTTGATCGTTATGATTTAACAGATGAGTCTTATATTTTAGATGTAACAAGTAAAGAAAGAGGTGAAGGTAATGAATAGTGAAGAATTTATTAAAGCTGTTAAAAATATTGTAAAAGAAAAAGGAATTAGTGAAGATGTTGTTTTTGAAGGAATGGAACAAGCTTTAACTACGGCTTATAAAAAGAATTTTAATTCTAAAACTAATGTTAGGGTGGATATTAATAGAGAGACTGGCGAGATTAAAGTTTACTCTTATTTAGTTGTGGTTGATGATGTTGATTATGGAAGTGAAGAAATAGATGAGGAAGGTAATGTTGTTAAAATACCTCCGAAAATAAATCCTGATGCTCAAATAATATTAGAACAAGCTATAGAGATGGTTCCGGGAATAACGGTAGGAGAGACGATTGAAAAAGAAGTAACCCCAAAAGATTTTGGTCGGGTTGCGGCATCAACAGCTAAACAAGTTTTAACGCAAAGAATTAGAGAAGCTGAGAAAAATAGTTTAATAGAAGAATTTCAGAATAAACAAGGAGAAATGTTACTGGGACTTGTGGCAATGGAAGATGCTAAAAACTACTTTATTGATTTAGGGAGAACAAGAGGTATACTTCCTAAGAGCGAAATTATTCCTGGTGAAACTATAAAAATGGGTTCAAATATCCGTGTATATGTTACTAAAATTGAGAATAATACCAAAGGACCATTAATTTTACTTTCAAGAAAACATTATGGTTTTGTGAGAAGACTTTGTGAACTTGAAATACCAGAACTTCAGGATGGAACAATAATTATGCATGCTTGTGTTAGAGATGCCGGTATTAGAAGTAAAGTGGCCGTTTCATCAACTAATGAAAGAATTGATGCGATAGGTACTTGTATTGGCGAAAAAGGTTCAAGGTTAGCTAGTATTTATAAAGAGTTAAATGGCGAAAAGTTAGATTTTGTTTTATATAGTGATAACCCTGAAGAGTATATTAAAAAAGCTTTAACTCCAGCGAAAAATGCTATTGTAAATATTACGGATCCAGTTAAAAAAGAAGCTTTAGCTGTTGTATCTAATGAAGAATTACCACTTGCTATAGGTAAATCCGGAAGTAATATAAGACTTGCTAGTCGTTTAACAAAATATAAAATTCAAATTAAGACAATGGAACAAATAAATGCTGAGGGGAATAAATAATTTACTTTAGATTTTAAGCTTAGTAAAAAAGAAAGCAGGGATAAAATGAAAATAAAAAAAATACCTATGCGAACTTGTGTTGTAACAAAAGAAAAGTGTGAAAAAAGAGATTTACTGCGGATTGTTAGAACGCCGGAGGGAGAGGTAATTGTGGATCCGACGGGTAAGGGTAACGGTAGAGGGGCTTATTTAAAACGACGTGAAGATGTCATAAAACAAGCTTTAGAAACTAAAATATTAGAAAGAATATTAGAAGTACCTGTTCCTTCTAGTGTGTATGAGCAAGCTATTAGTTTATGTGAAAAATAGAGAGGAGAGATGATAATGAGTGTTAAAGAATATGCAATAGATGTAAATTTAAGTGTGGCGGAAATATTAAAGAAATGTGATGATTTAGGCATCGAAGTAAAAACTGGTGATGACATACTAAGTGATGAAGAAATAATATCTTTAGATAATGCTATAAACTTAATTACAGAAGATGAAACATTTGATGATGAAGAGACAATTGATCAAGTTGTTGATGCTATTGTAGAGGGTAGTAATATTACTAAGAATATTAATATTACAGATAAAAAGCAGAAGTTAAAAAAGAAAAAAGAGCAAAATGATAGTAAAGATTATACCCAATTAAAAAAAGAAATGTATAAAAATAAAAATAAACTTATGAAGAATAGTAAAGATGATAATGTTATTCTTTATAAGGATGGAATGAGTGTGGGAGATTTAGCTTCTTTATTAAATATTAGTGGAACTGATATAATTAAGAAATTAATGACTTTAGGATTAATGATTTCCCTTAATCAACCAATTGATTTTGAAAATGCGGAAATTGTTGCTTTAGAATATAATAAAACTTTAAAAAGAGAAGAGACGCAAGATGTTGCAAATTTTGAAGAATATGAAATTGTTGATGATGATGAAGATTTAGTTTTACGTCCACCAATTGTTACTATTATGGGGCATGTTGATCATGGTAAAACAACATTACTTGATTATATAAGGCATTCACATGTAGCACAAAAAGAAGCAGGAGGAATTACCCAACATATTGGGGCTTACCAAATAGATACGAATGGTCATAAAATAACATTTATTGATACACCAGGGCATGCAGCATTCACAGAAATGAGAGCTAGAGGGGCAAGTGTAACGGATATTGTAATTATTATTGTGGCTGCAGATGATGGGGTTATGCCTCAAACTAAAGAAGCTGTTGATCATGCAATAAGTGCAAATGTGCCAATAATTGTAGCTGTTAATAAAATTGATAAGCCTGGTGCTAATCCTGAGAAAATAAGAACAGAAATGGCAGAAATAAACATTACTCCGGAAGAATGGGGAGGTAATGTTCCATTTATTGATATTTCAGCTCAAACTGGAGAAGGAATTGATAAACTTTTAGAAACCATTTTGGCTATAAGTGAAGTGGCAGAATTAAAGGCTAATCCGAAAAGATATGCGGTAGGATCAGTTATTGAATCCCGTCAAGATAAAAATGTAGGTGGTGTTGCTAGTTTACTTATTTTAAATGGAACACTTAGACTAGGAGATCCTATTGTTGTGGGAACCTTTTATGGTAAAGTTAGAACGATGAAAAATGATTTGGGTGAGGCTATATTAGAGGCAGGACCAGGAATGCCAGTGGAAATTACCGGTTTATCAGAAAATCCTTCAGCTGGTGATAAATTCATGGCTTTTGAAACAGAGAAAGAAGCGAAAGAAGTAGCTTTGAAAAGAAGTTTACATGCTAAGGAGAATAAGTATAAAAAAGATGTTATCTCTTTAGATGATCTTTTTAGTAAAATTAATAGTGGTCAAAAAGAAATTAATGTTGTTTTAAAGGCTGATGTAAGAGGTAGCGAAGAAGCTGTTAAAAATAGTTTACTTAAAATAGATGTCGAGGGAGTTAAAGTAAATGTTATCCGTTCGGGTATAGGAACTATTACGGAAAGCGATGTAGTTTTAGCTAATGCTTCTAATGCTATTATTATTGGGTTTAATGTAAGTCCGTCAAATATTACTAAAGAATTAGCTAAAGAATACAATGTTGATATAAGACTTTATACTATTATTTATAAATGTATTGAGGAAATTGAACTGGCTATGAGAGGTATGCTTGATCCGGAGTTTGTAGAAAAAGTACTCGGAAATGCCGAAATTAGACAAATATTTAAGTTTTCTAAAGTTGGTAATATTGCCGGTTCTTATGTTTTAGATGGCATTATTAAAAATGGAGCTAAAGTTAGACTTATTCGTGATGGTCTTATTGTTTATGATGGAGAAATTGCCAGTGTTCAAAGAGGAAAAGATAGTGTTAAAGAAGTTAAGAAAGGTTATGAATGTGGTATTACTTTAGATAATTTTAGTGATATTAAAGTTGGCGATATCCTTGAATGCTATGAAATGGTGGAGGTAGGGGATGCAAACTAGAAAACAAGCTAAAATATCTAGTGATATTGCAAGAGTGGTTAGTGAAATAATATTCACAGAAGCAAAAGATGAGATATTAAAGTCTGTTACTATAACAGGTTGTAAAGTATCGAGAGATCTTAGTTATGCTAAAGTGTATTTTACTTCTTTAAGTAAGCTTGATCGTAAAATTCTTTTGAAAGAAGTGAATGAAGCTAGTTCTTTTATTCGTGGTGAACTGGCACAAAGACTTGATTTACGTCATACGCCAATATTGGAATTTGTTTATGATGAATCATTTGAATATGCAAGTAATATTGAAAATATAATTAAAGAAATTAAAGAAAAGTGATTATTATGAATAATAAATTAACGATTTTAACGGGTAAGTTTAATTCAGAAGAAGAATTTTTGATATTAAAGAAATATCCTTTAAAAAGAGAAGATATAAAAATGTATCAAGAAGCTAACTATTTTCAAATTTATAAGCTTTATTATCGTTCCTTTTTTATGGGGTATGTTGTGCTTTTTTTAGGATATAATTCGCTCTTATCAAGTGATATTGCTATAGAAGATATTGGCTTTTTACGAAATGAAGAGTTTTTACAACCATTACTTTATCAAATGTTAAAAAAAATTAAAAATATGATGAATAGTGATTTTTATTATAATGAAGCAAAATTTAGCAGTGTTTATAAAGAAATATTTGACTCTTTAGGAATGAATTTGTTAAGGATGGATATATGTCGGGTTTAATAGTGGTAAATAAACCTAGTGGTTATACTTCTAGAGATGTTGTAAATATTATTGGTAAAGAACTTAAACAAAAGAAAGTTGGTCATACGGGAACGCTTGATCCTATGGCAACAGGAGTATTAGTTGTTTGTTTAGGTAAATATACTAAATTAACTGAATTATTAACATCACTTGATAAAGAATATATCGCTGAAATTAAACTGGGAATAGAAACGGATACTTTGGATATTACAGGAACAGTTTTAGAAGAAAGAAATGTTAGGACAACTAAAGAAGATATTTTAAGAGTTTTTGCATCATTCCTAGGAGAATATCAAATGGAAGTTCCTAAATATAGTGCTCTTAAAGTAAATGGTAAAAAACTATATGAATATGCAAGAAATGGGGAAGAAGTTAAATTACCTATTAAAAAAGTTTATGTTTATGAATTAGAGTTATTATCATTTACAGGGGATATTATTACTTTTAGAGCTAAAGTTTTAAAGGGCACTTATATTAGAAGTTTAATTAGAGATATTACTCATAAACTGGGTATAATTGGAACTATGAATAATTTGGTTAGAATAAGACAAGGAAATTTTAAATTAGAAGATGCTTATTCTATAGAAGATATTAAAAATAATAAATATCAAATATTAAAAATAAAAGATGTTTTAAATATACCTATATATTGTTTAAATGCTTTAGAAATGAAATTAGTTAGGCATGGTAATAAGATATCTATTAATAGTAATGATAAGCTTATATTGTGTACTTATCAAAATGAAGAAGTTGCTATTTATGAAAAGAAAGATGATTTATATAAGCCTAAAGTTATGCTTATATAATCTATATTGCCCTATAGCCAAGCGGTAAGGCAGCGGGCTCTGACCCCGAGATTCCGTAGGTTCGAATCCTACTAGGGCAGCCAATTTGTTATTTAAGCCTTTGTGGCTTTTTTAAATGTAAACCACTAAGAAAACTTTAATGGTTCCGATAGTAGAAAATAATAAATGTGGTTCATATTTTGGCAAAAGAAATGTCTGCAATAAATATGAGATATATGCTATAAAATTTTAATAATGAATTTATGCAACATCATGTTGCAAAATTACCTTGGTCTTTTATCACAACGATAAACACTTGTTAAATAAGTTAGTTTTTTTAGCTAATCCTATAATTACTTTCTTTTTATTTTTTGCTACTTTTTTTGACCATTTAACTGGGATCACATCTTTTAAAGCTTCTTCCATGCTAATAGTTGGTCTAGGTTTGGTAAAAAAACCTTCTGGAAATAAAATTTTCTCTGTTTTTTTCATACTTCACCTCTATTTATAAATATTATATATTATTAGTATAATAATATCAGTTGTTCATTAATAGAAAAAATTAAAAAACTAAACTTTGGTGTTTAGTTTTAAACAATATCATCAATATACCTTTTTAATTCTTTAGCATTAGGTCCAAAGATAATTTTTAATTGATTATCAATTTCTACAATTCCTTTAGCACCTAGTTTTTCAATTGCTTCTTTATTTACAATACTAACATCTTTTAAGATAACTTTAAATCTACTCATGTTAGCTTCCGCACTGACAATATTATCTTTTCCTCCTAAATAATTAATTAATTTATTTGCTTTTATTCTAAAATCTCTTTTAGTTAGTTTTATTACAATTAAAAGAACGATTATTAGAACTATGCCAATTATTAAATATTGTAACCATGTATCCATTTTTTATCACCTATTAATATTATACTATAATTTTTGGTATAAATAAAGGTTTTTGTCTACATAATAAGATTAAGGAATGGTGAAGAATGAAAAAAATATTGGTTATGCTTATAAGTTTAGTAATGGTAGTTGGATGCTCTTGTTCTAATGATAAGGCAGCAGATGCAGTTGAGGAATACTTAAATGAATATAAAGGTTTAAGTAATAATGTTTTAGAAGATATTGATGAGCTTGTTTCAAATGAAAATTTGACTGATAAAGGGAGTGAGACTTATAAAGAAGTTTTAAAAAGACAATATCGTGATTTAATTTATACCATAGAGAATGAAGATTATGATGGAGATACAGCGATGGTTACGGTTAAAATAACAGTTTATGATTTATATAAAGCTCAAAAAAATGCTAGTATTTATTTAAATAGCCATCAAGATGAATTTTTAACAGATGGGGAATATGATAATGATTTATATATGGATTATAAATTAGAAGAAATGCGAGATATGAATGATACAATTTCTTATAATATTGTATTTAATGTTACTAAAACTGATGGCAAGTGGGTAGTAGAGCAACCTAGTGAAGAAGTACTAGAGAAAATACATGGGGTATATAATTATGATGAGGATTAGTTAATTCCTCTTTTTTCTTTACTTTTATATTCATATGTTGTATACTTAAAGTAT